>DAIMKK010000465.1:0-2753 GCA_036721745.1 Pseudolabrys sp.
GCCCACCACATGTTCGTGGGCGAGACCGGCGTCACCCGTATTATCCAGCGCACCTGCGAGGCGATGAAGGAAGCCGGCATCAGCGATCCCAACGACATTGAGAAAGTGCGCAAGCTCGGCGTGATCGATTTGCCGACCATCCAGAAGAAGGCGAACATGCATTTCTCGCTGACGCTCGATCTGTTCGGCAACGAGATCTCGACCAATGCCGCCAACGCCTTCCACGCCGGCCTGAAAGGCCGCTATCGCGAGGACCGGCTCAAGGACGACCACCAGCTCGAGAGCGGCACCTATCCGGTGCTGCGCCTGATCGACGGCAAGATCCAGGCCGAGGATTCGCCGGCGCTATCGGCGCTCAACATGCGGCTGCGTGACGACTACGTTGTCGACTGCAATATCGGCGTCGGCCGCTGGAACAAGGTGATCGCCGAGCACGGCATCCCGTTCCAGATCAAGCTGCCGCACGTTGCTTTCCACCGCCACATCGGCGAGTTCTCCAGCATCAAGGCGGACGTGGACGGCAATCTGCTCAGCGATGCCGAATGGAACAAGCGTCGCGGCGAATTCCTCCCCTCCGACAGCGATCGCGACTTCATCGAAAGCCTAATGCAGCCGCAATTCGAGCCCAACAAGTTCGCCAGCTGGATCGCGCCGCCCAAGGTCGGCATCGATAATAAGCCCGGCGAATTCGAATATGTGAAGATCGCGTAACCGTCAGTTCGAGCCGGGGGCGTGCGATGAGTGCCGAAGCGCTGGAAAGTTATCTCGGCGGCACCTGGTCGCGCGGGCAGGGCGTCGAAACCGAACTGGTCGATCCCACCAACGGTGCGGTGCTGGCCACCGCCAGCGCGCGCGGGCTCGATTTTAGAGCGGCGCTTGCGCACGCGCGCGAGCGCGGCGGGCCGGCCTTGCGGGCGCTGTCTTACGCGGAGCGGGCGAAGCTGCTGGGCGCCATCGCCGACGTGCTGGTGGCCAACCGGGCGCGTTACGAAGAAATCGCGGTCGCCAATTCCGGCAATACCAAAATCGACGCGGCGATCGATATCGACGGCGGCATCGGCACGCTGAAATATTATGCCCGGCTCGGTGCTCCGCTCGGCGACGCCAAGGCGCTGCTCGACGACAAGCCGGTGCGGCTGGCGAAAGCCGAGAACTTCCAGGCCATCCATCTGCTCAGTCCCCGCCGCGGCGTCGCGGTGCACATCAACGCCTTCAATTTTCCGAGCTGGGGTCTGTGGGAAAAGGCCGCTTGCGCGCTGCTGTCCGGCGTGCCGATGCTGGCGAAGCCGGCCTCTGCCACCGCGATGCTCAGCCACCAGATGGTGCGCGATGTGGTGGCCGCGAAAGTTCTCCCGGAAGGCGCGCTCAGCCTGTTATGCGGCGGCATCGGCGATCTGCTTGACCATGTTGGGTCTGAGGACGCAATCGCGTTCACCGGCTCATCGGAGACCGCCAACCGTATTCGGTGCCACTGCAACGTGCTCGCGCACGGCACGCTGGTAAACATCGAGGCCGACAGCGTGAATGCCGCGCTGCTGGCGCCCGGCATTGCGGCCGCGACGCCCGCCTTCGACGCCTTCGTCAAGGAAGTTGCGCGCGAGATGACGGTGAAGGCCGGACAGAAATGCACCGCGATCCGCCGCGTGCTGGCGCCGTCGGAGCGCGCGAGCGCGGTGGCCGAGGCGCTTGCCGCGCGGCTGGCAAAAACCACGGTCGGCGACCCGCGCAGCGATACCGTACGCATGGGGCCGCTGGTCACGCGCGCACAGCAAGCGGCGGCGATTGAAGGCATCGGCATGCTGGCGAGCGAAGCCAAATTCGTTTGCGGCGGGTCTTCGGCACCCAAGCTCGACGGCATCAACGGCGCGAAATCCGCCTTCGTTGCGCCGACGCTGCTGAAAGTCGAGAGCGCCGACAAGGCGCGCGCGACGCACGACACCGAGGTGTTCGGCCCGGTGGCGACCATCATCCCGTACAAAAATGAGCAGGAAGCTTTTGCGCTGGTGGTGCGCGGCGGCGGCTCGCTGGTCGCCTCGGTCTTTGGCGACGACCGTGAATTCCTGGCGCGCGCCGTCAATGAGCTTGGAGCCTCGCATGGCCGCATTCTGGCGGTCGATCCCTCGATTGCCGACGCCCATACCGGCCACGGCATCGTCATGCCGCAATGTCATCATGGCGGGCCGGGCCGCGCCGGCAACGGGGCAGAACTCGGCGGGCTCTATGGTCTGCGATTCTATCATCAGCGCGTGGCGGTGCAGGGCTCGACCGATCTGCTGGGCGCATTGCAATCGAAAGCCGCGCCGCTGCATTGATCGCGCAGCTAGCGCCCCGGCGACTGCAAGTCTTCATCGCGTCCGTCGCAGCCTTCGCGCGCCCCTCGAATGGCGGTCTGATCGTGACGGCTAGCAAATTGGCGGACCTTCATCGCGATCTGATCGTCACGCTGGCGGCCCGGCACAAGCTACCCGCGGTCTACAACGAACGCTACTTCGTCGCCGCCGGCGGCCTGATCTCCTACGGGCCTGATTTCATCAACCTGTTCCGGCAGTCGGCCGGCTACGTCGATCGACGAACTCAAGGACTTGCGCTTCGATTATATCCTCGCCAATCCGCCGTTTAATATTTCCGACTGGGGCGGTGAGCGACCGCGCGAGGATGCGCGCTGGACATATGGCACGCCACCTGTAGGCAATGCCAACGAGCCGGCAGCAGCCCTTGACGATCATTCTTTCTCCGATTCTGAGATGCCGCGC
>DAIMKK010000466.1:0-2750 GCA_036721745.1 Pseudolabrys sp.
GCGAAGGCGCCGTTCGCGCCCAGCGTGACGTCGCGCAGGTCGTTGTCGTTGCCCACGCAAGCCATCACGAAATCCTGGCCCTCGGCGGCAGCCTTCGGGGTGGCGGCGGACTTGCCGCCGAATTGCGCCACCCATTTCTCGGCCTTGGCGGCGGTACGGTTGTAGACCGTCACGTCGTGCCCGCCTTTGACCTTGAGATGCCCGGCCATGGGGTAACCCATGACGCCCAAGCCCAGAAACGCCACCTTCGCCATCGTCGTTCTCCCTGGAAATACCGAGGCCTTGGCTGGCCTTGCCCGCCGCCTATCTCTCAACAGGCAGGCGGGCGCGTCAACCTTTCTTGAGCGGGTGCCGCATTGACCGGCCGTGTCCTGCGCCTATGGTGGCGGCCCGAAAAGAGGCAGGTGGGCGAGTTCAGGGATAACGATCATGGCGGTGAGCAAGGAACAGGTTCTGAGCGCGCTGGCGAAGGTGGCCTCGCCCACGGGCGAGACTTTGCCGGACGCCCGCGTGCTCTCGGACATCGTGGTCAGCGACGGCAAGGTGTTCTTTTCGATGACCGTCGACGCCGCCACCGTGAAAGCCTGGGAACCGGTGCGCGAGGCCGCCGAGAAGGCGGTGCGCGCTATTCCGGGCGTGGTATCGGCGCTGGTGGCGCTGACGGCGGAACGCAGCCCCGGCGCCGCACGCGGGCCGCAGCCGTCCCATGTCGCTCAGAATCGCGCGGCGGCGGCGCCGCCGGCGCATGCGCACGCCCATCCCGCCGACAAGGTGCAGCCCGGCATTCCCGGCGTCGATGCGGTGATCGCGGTCGCCTCCGGCAAGGGCGGCGTCGGCAAATCCACCACCGCGGTCAATCTGGCGCTCGGCTTGCGCGACCTCGGCCTGAAGGTCGGCATGCTCGATGCGGATATTTACGGGCCCTCGCTGCCCAAGCTGCTCGCCATCAAGGAGAAGCCGCAGACCATCGGCGGCACCCGGCTCAAGCCGATCGACCGCTACGGTCTCTCGGTGATGTCGATCGGGTTCCTGATCGACGAAGAGACGCCGATGATCTGGCGCGGGCCGATGGTGATGTCGGCCATCACGCAGATGTTGCGCGAAGTGGAGTGGGGCAAGCTCGACGTCATGGTGGTCGACATGCCGCCCGGCACCGGCGATGCTCAACTCACCATGGCGCAGCAGGTGCCGCTCAAGGGCGCGGTCATCGTCTCGACCCCGCAGGATTTGGCGCTGATTGACGCGCGGCGCGGCGTCGCCATGTTCAAGCGCGTCAACGTGCCGGTGCTCGGCATCGTCGAGAACATGAGCTATTTCCTGTGCCCGAGCTGCGGCACGCGCTCGGATATATTTGGCCATGGCGGTGCGCGTCAGGAGGCCGAGCGCCAGGGCGTGCCGTTCCTCGGCGAGGTGCCGCTGCACATGACCATCCGCGAAAAATCGGATTCCGGTATGCCGGTGGTCGCGACCGAGCCGGACGGGGTGCACGCCAAAATCTATCGCGATATTGCCGCCAAGGTGCTCGAGCAGATCAAGGGCGGACCCGCCGCTGGGCGCGCAGCCCCAAAGATCGTGATTGAGGCTTGAGGGCGGGTCGCGTGGGCGGCCGGTAGGCTGATATGACGCGGCCCGATGGTCCGCAACAGTCTGATATGCTACCAATTATGGGTTTTGCGGCTTGCACTCGAGCGGCCCGGGCCGCATTCTATCGCCATTCGGGGGGCTTTTTTGCCAATCCCCATGCTCAGTTAAAGGGAGGGTTCAATGAAACGTCGTCAATTCATAAAGACCGCCGGTCTTGGCCTTGCCGCCAGCGCGGTCGCCGCGCCCGCCATCGCGCAGTCGATGCCGGAGATCAAATGGCGGCTAACGTCTAGTTTCCCGAAATCGCTCGACGTGCCCTATGGCGCGGCCGAGACGCTGTCGAAACACGTGGCGGAAGCCACCGACAACAAATTCCAGATTCAATGCTTCGCCGGTGGCGAGATCGTTCCGCCGTTCCAGGCTGTCGACGCAGTCGGCAACGGCACGGTCGAGATGTGCCACACCGCCGCTTACTATTTCATCGGCAAGGATCCGACCTTTGCCCTGTGCAATTCGCTTCCGTTCGGATTGAACTCGCGCCAGCAAAACGCCTGGTTCCAGGATCACGGCGGCCAGGACATGCTCAATGAGTTCACCAAGAAGTTCAAACTCTACGGCATTTCCGGCGGCAACACCGGCACCCAGATGGGCGGCTGGTTCCGCAAAGAGATTAATTCCGTCGAAGACGTGAAAGGCCTCAAAATGCGCATCGGCGGCTGGGCCGGCAAGACCCTGCAAAAGCTCGGCGCCATTCCCCAGCAGATCGCCGGCGGCGACATCTATCCGGCGCTGGAGAAAGGCACCATCGACGCCGCCGAGTGGGTCGGTCCCTACGACGACGAGAAGCTCGGCTTCTACAAGATCGCGAAATACTATTACTACCCGGGCTGGTGGGAAGGCGGCACCGCGCTGCATTTCTACATCAACACCGACAAGTGGGCCGCGCTGCCGAAGGCGTATCAGTCACTGCTCACGGTGGCGGCCGGCTACACCAACATGGACGTGCAGGCCAAATACGACGCCCGCAACCCGCTGGCGTTGAAGCGCCTGGTGGCAGCTGGCACGCAACTCAGACCATTCAGCCAGGCGATCATGGAAGCCAGTCTCAAAGCGTCGAACGAGGTCAACGCCGAGACATCCGCGATGAACGCCGACTTCAAGAAAAT
>DAIMKK010000467.1:0-1897 GCA_036721745.1 Pseudolabrys sp.
CCTCAGTACAAACCGCGCTACCCGATCCTGGCGGAGGATCGCGTGCACTGGCTCGGCGATGGTGTGGCTTTCGTGGTGGCCGAGACGGTGGCGCAGGCCATGGACGCCGCCGAACTGATCCAAGTCGCCTACGAGCCGCTGCCGTCCGTCACCTCCACCGCCGAGGCGCCCAAGCCCGGCGCGCCGCGCGTTTGGGACGATTGCCCCGACAATATCGGTTTCGTCGAACTGATCGGCGACAAGACTGCGACCGATGCCGCCTTCGCGCGCGCGGCGCACACCGTCAAGCAGCGCTTCGTCATCAACCGGGTCACCGCCGTCACCATGGAGCCGCGCGGAGCGGTCGGCGACTATCATGCCGCCGACGGACGCTACACGCTCTACACCGCCTTGCAGCGCCCGCATCCGGTGCGCGCTGATCTCGCCAAAGTGCTCAAGGTCGCCGAGAGCAAAATCCGTATCGTCACCGGCGACACCGGCGGCAGCTTCGGCATGAAGTCGCCGATCTTCAATGAAACCCCGCTGGTGCTGTTGGCGTCCAAACTCACCGGGCGGCCGGTGAAATGGATCAGCACGCGCTCGGAATCCTTCCTGAGCGATGCGCAGGCGCGCGACAACGTCACCGAAGCCGAACTCGCACTCGACGGCGAGGGCATCTTCCTCGCTTTCCGGGTGAAGACTTTCGCCGCCATCGGCGCCTATCTGCAGCACTCCATGCCGGCCTTCGTGTTCAATGCCGGCACGCTCGCGGGTTGCTACCGCACGCCGGCCATGCACGTCGACATCACCGCGGTGTTCACCAATACGAATCCGGTGCGGCCCTATCGCGGCAACGGCCGGCCCGAGGCGGGTTACGTGATCGAGCGAATGGTCGATCTCGCCGCCGACGAATTGGGTGTCGATCCCGCAGAATTGCGCCGGCGCAATTACATCCCGGCGAGCGCGATGCCATTCAAGACCGGCCTCACGTTCACCTACGACAGCGGCGAGTTCGAGAAGAACATGGATCTCGCGCTCGCGCTCGCCGACTTCAAAGGATTTAAGGCGCGCAAGGCGCAATCACGCAAGGCCGGCAAGCTGCGCGGGTTCGGCATTTCCAACACGATCGAGCGCGCCGCCGCCGCCAGCACCGAAGGCGCCGAAGTACGCTTCGACCGCGCCGGCACGGCGACCATATTCTCCGGCTCCAACAGCCAGGGCCAGGGCCATGAGACGGTCTTCAAGCAATTGGTCTGCGACCGGCTCGGGCTCGATCCCAAAGACGTGCACTACGTGCAGGGCGATACCGATCAAGTGTTCTACGGCGAAGGCACCGGCGGCTCGCGCTCGGCGACCATGGCGGGCTCCGCCTTCCACATGGCGTCGGAGAAGATTGTCGGCAAGGCGCGCGCCATCGCCGCACATCTGCTCAAGGTCAACCCCGACGACCTCAATTTCGCCGACGGCGTATTTTCAAGCAAGGCGACCAATCGAACGCTGACGGTGCAGGAAATCGCCAAGGACTCCTTCGACCCCGCCAAACTTCCGCAAGGGATGGAGGCCGGTCTCTCGGGCAACGCCGTCTACACCGCGCCGGTCGCGAATTATCCGAACGGCTGCCACATCTGCGAAGTCGAGATCGAGCAGGACACCGGCAAGGTCGAGATCGTGCGCTATGCCGTGGTGGACGACGTCGGCACCATCCTTAATCCGTTGCTGTTGCACGGACAGATCCACGGCGGCATCGCGCAAGGCGCCGGCCAGGCTTTGATGGAAGACATCCATTTCGACGCGCAGGGCCAGCTCGTCACCGGCTCGTTCATGGATTACGCCATGCCGCACGCCCATGATTTTTGCGACATGAAGATCGAGAGCAATCCAGTGCCGACCAAGACCAACCCGCTCGGCACCAAAGGCG
>DAIMKK010000467.1:1907-2750 GCA_036721745.1 Pseudolabrys sp.
GGTCGACGCGCTCTCGGAATTCGGCGTCAAGCACATCGAAATGCCGGCGACGCCGGAGCGCATCTGGCGCGCCATGCAGCGCTGATCGGGCGCGCCTGCCCAGGCCGGCCGAAAGGCCCTAAGCTAGCGACTGATTCGTCTGGTCGTTGTGCGTTGCATATTCACCAAACGCGCCGCGGCGGAATGCTTTTTCCGCGGCCCTAAGGAGATACCTATGCGCAATGTCGGGCGCAAACTCGCCTTCGTTCTCGCTTCCACCAACCACGGGACGATGATCGTCAATCGTCTCGACTACCGCATGGTCGGCCCCGACCGAGGCATCGGCGTCGGCTTCCAGATTCTCGAGACCGCCGCCTTCGATCCGGTGGAGGTCGAGATGGCGGTGCAGTTGATCGAATTGCGCCGGCGCTATCACGGCGACGGGGTGGTGGCGATCGATTGCGGCGCGAATATCGGCGTGCACACCATCGAGTGGGCGACCGCCATGACCGGCTGGGGCTCGGTGATCGCGGTCGAGGCGCAGGAGCGCCTCTATTATGCGCTCGCCGGAAATATCGCGATTAACAACTGTTTCAACGCCATCGCCATGCACGCCGCCGTATCGTCGGAAACCGGCTCGATGAAAATCCCGTCGCCGAATTATCTGACCGCGTCGAGTTTCGGCAGTCTCGAACTGCGCCAGCGCGATGGCAACGAATTCATCGGCCAGCCGATCGACTATTCGGAGGCGAACTCCGTTGCGATCCGAAAAATAACGCTGGATGCGCTGTCCCTCCCGCGCGTGGACCTGATCAAGATCGACATCGAGGGCATGGAACTGGAGGCGCTCGACGGCGCGCAGGC
>DAIMKK010000468.1:0-2736 GCA_036721745.1 Pseudolabrys sp.
TAGTGCGACCGGCGGACATTTTTCCCCGGAGGCAGCGCTCGGCAGTCTCTCGCTGATCTTCTGGGCGCTAATCATCACCATTTCGGTCAAATATTGCCTGTTCGTGATGCGCGCCGACAATCACGGCGAAGGCGGCATCCTGGCGCTGATGTCGATGACCGGCGCGAACTGGTCCGAAGGCCGGCGCATCCTTATCGTCATGGGGCTGTTCGGGGCGGCACTGATATACGGCGACGGCATCATTACGCCGGCAATCTCTGTATTGAGCGCCCTCGAAGGGCTCAACGTCGCAACCGATGTATTCAAGCCGCATGTGGTCTCGATTGCGGTCGCTATCCTGCTGGGACTGTTCGCCGTCCAAAGCCGCGGCACCGCGCAGATCGCCAAGGCGTTCGGGCCGGTGATGCTGCTGTGGTTTGTAGTCATCGCCGCGTTAGGCGTTGCCGGCATTTCCCGCTACCCCTCAGTGATCGCCGCAGTCGATCCGCGCTACGGGATCGCGCTGTTGACAGGACACGGTTGGAGCGGAATCGCCGTGCTTGGCGGAGTCTTTCTGGCGATGACCGGCGGCGAAGCGATGTATGCCGACATGGGCCACATCGGCCGCAATCCGATCCGCACCTCCTGGTACGGGCTCGTGCTGCCGGCGCTGCTGCTCAATTACGCCGGACAAGTCGCGCTCTACCTCGGCGATCCGGCGATGGACGGCAATCCGTTCTTCCGGCTGGCCCCGTCATGGTCGATCTATCCGCTGGTGGGGCTTGCCACCATTGCCACGATCATCGCCAGCCAGGCGATCATCACGGGATCATTTTCACTGACCCGTCAAGCGATGCAGCTCGGCTGGTTCCCGGGAGTGCAGATCCGCCAGACCTCCTCGGACGAATACGGGCAAATCTACGTGCCTTTCGTGAACTGGACGATGATGGTGCTGACGGTCGCGCTCACCGTCAGTTTCGGCAGTTCGGATCGCCTGGCGGGCGCCTATGGCACCGCTGTTTCGACCACCATGCTGCTGACGACCGCGCTGCTTTACAATGTCATGCGCGAGCGCTGGCGCTGGCCGGCGGCACTGGCGTTGGCCACGTGCGGCCTGTTTCTCGCTGTCGATTTTGCGTTCTTCTCGGCCAATCTGTTCAAAATTCAGGAGGGCGGTTGGATCCCGCTCACGTTCGGTACGCTGGTGTTCATCGTCATGGTCTCATGGCATTTCGGCTTCGAGGCCATGCGCCACAGCCACACAGTGTTGACGGAGACGCCGGATGAGTTCTTCCGTCGCCTCAAGCAGAGCCATGTCCCGCGGGTGCCCGGCACGGCCATCTTTCTGACGAGGCTCACCACAACGACACCGTTCCTGATCGTCGAGCACGTCGCGCAGATGAGAGCGCTGTACGAGACCGCGATCGCGCTGACGGTTAAATTCGAAGATATCCCGCGCGTTGCGCCTCACGACCGCATCGAGCTAACAAAGCTCGCCGAAGGATTCTGGCACATCACTGTGCACTTCGGATTCGTCCAGGTGCCTGACATTCCCGCCGCCTTAAGGCAGGCGAGAGATCGCGGGTGTCCAATCGACCTCGAAGATGCGGTTTATTTCGGTGCGCGGGACGCGGTGGTCTGCTCCAAACGGCGCCGGTGGCTGGTGCGCGCCAGCCTGCGTCTGTTCACGCTGATGTTCCGCAATTCGGTACGGGCGGTAGACCTGTTTAACATTCCTTCGGAGAGATTCGTGGAAGTCGGGCGGCAGATCGAGATTTAGGAGACAGATCGGTTTGTCTGCTGTGTGTACCGAGAACTTCATCCGTATTGATTAGTCGATGGAATCGCCTAACGTCAGCAAACCATGATCGCGCTGCTATGTTTCGTACTGGCCGTCTTGGCCTCGCCATTCAAGTCGAAGAGCCGGCTTGAAGCCGAAAACGCGACGCTCCGACATCAGTTGATCGTTCTGCGGCGTATGGTGCACGGCCGCATTCGACTCACAAACAACGATCGCTGGTTCTTTATCCAACTGTATCGCTGGTTTCCTTCAATCCTGAAGGTTCTCACAATCATCCGGCCCGAGACCCTCGTGCGTTGGCATCGGGCCGGCTTTCGCTGCTATTGGCGTTGGAAATCGCGCCATCTGGGAGGGCGACCGCAGATCAAGACGGACCTCCGCGCGATGATCCGGCAGATGAGCATTGAGAACCCGCTTTGGGGAGCGCCGCGTATCCACGGCGAGCTGCTCAAGCTCGGGTATGAGGTCGCGCAGTCCAGCGTTGCGAAGTACATGGTCAAGCGGCATGGACCGCCAAGTCAGGGATGGCGCACCTTTCTGCGTAACCACGCGCCGGACATCGCCGCCAGGGACCTGTTCATCGTCCCGACCATTGGCTTCGATCTGCTCTACGCCTTCGTCATCATTCGACTAGACCGCAGAGACCTCGTCTGGATCAACGTCACAACAAATCCGACGGCAGAATGGATCGCACGCCAACTGACCGAGGCATTCCCTTGGAATGAGGCTCCGCTTTACCTCATCCGCGATCGGGATCGCATCTATGGCACTGTCGTCACACGCCGATTGCGCGCCATGGGCATCCGGGACAAGCCTATTGCACCAGCCTCGCCTTGGCAGAATGCGTTTGCTGAACGGCTGATCGGATCGATCCGGCGCGAGTGCCTGTATCATATCGTCGACTTGGGTGAGGCGCATCTGCGCCGAATCCTGCGATCCTATTCTGCCTATTACAA
>DAIMKK010000469.1:0-2736 GCA_036721745.1 Pseudolabrys sp.
CCAGCAGGACTCATACGGAGACGCGGGCTTCGCCGGCGTAGCCAAGGCTATCCGTTCACTGCAGGGGGGCAACCAGAGCACAATTTTGCGGCTCAATTACCAGCGCAACACCGTGAATGTGGACGAGGCCGTCGCGCAACTCCAAGGGCAAGAAACAGCAACGGATCGCCCTCCGCGCCGTGGTAGCCACATCCCAATAAACCCAATAAAAGCAGTGATCATGGTGCCCACCTATCGGGCCGCGGCGAGATTCATCGAGAAGACGCGCGATCGCTACCCAAACATGATTTATACTAGCGTTTCTTTCGTGGGCAGCACGGCGTTGGCCAATGAGTTGATGCTCCTGGGCCAAAGATATGCAACTGGGGTCATCGTGACGCAGGTCGTGCCGGCGGTCGATGGCCACTCGTCGTTGGTCCTCGCTTACAAATCTGCGCTCGCCAAATACTTCCCTGGGGAGTCGCCGGACTATGTGTCTCTCGAAGGTTACGTGGCGGCCAATGTGTTGATCGCAGCGTTGAAACAGAATGGCCCTCGGATCGACACCGAAAGACTGGTAGAAACTCTCGAAAATCTCCACGACCTCGACATGGGGCTCGGGACGCCCGTGACTTTCAGCCGATCCGAGCACCAGGGCGTGCACAAGGTGTGGGGTTCACAGCTCGACGCGACCGGGCATTATCAACCCATTGATCTGCAATAGCGGCGGTTTCCCCGCGGTTTAGACAGAGGGTTGCCGTGCCGACGCCGGTGGGTTCGGCGTTAAGTAAAGCCCGCCAGTGCACCCCCTGTGCCTGTCGTAATTCAAATCCGGATATATTGGTGATGCAGTCCGCCCAGGACCGGACGGCAAAGAATGTGACCGACGGTTCCAGTGGCGCGCGGCGTGTCTTCGCGATGGCGCAGGAAATTGCCTTCGGCGACGAGTTTGAATCCAGCCGCTTCGACTTCCTTGCGCAATACGCCTTCTTCAATGCGATGGAAGGTTTTTCCAACTGATGTGCCGTCGCCTGCTTTTGCCGAGTGATCGGCAATCAAAAGATAGCCACCGGGTTTGAGCGCCGTAAACAGCTTGCGATCCATTTTGCCACGGCGACCCTGGCGAAATCGGCTGGTCGCGGATACCCATTGTCCTGACGCGGGACGTAAAAACACCCCCGTAGACACGGTCATTGTCGCGAACCAACTAGGCCGGCGCTGATGCCCAACGGAAAGCCTCGGTGATCTGTCGAGCCAGCCACTCGGCCGTCGGATGCTGTGTCACTTCAAACCACAGCAGCTTAGCCCATCCAACTGAAAATAATCAGTCTATAAACGTCAGCGGCCTCGCCACCATTTCCAGCGGCTTGCGTTCGGCATCGATGCCCCAGCGCCATGCGATACATCCGGCCGCAATCATCAGCGCGGCACCCAATAGATAGCCACCGAACACACTGGCACGTGAGCCGGTGTCGATCAGCACGCCGAACAGCCACGGTCCGACAATTCCGCCGATACCGGTGCCGACCGCGTAGAAGAAGGCGATCGCTAGCGCGCGGATTTCCAGCGGAAAGGTTTCGCTCACCGTGAGATAGGCCGAGCTCGCCGCCGCCGAGGCGAAGAAGAAGATCGCCATCCAGCACAGCGTCTGCATCTCCGCGCTAATCAGCGAGCGCGCGAACAGCCAACCGGTGCCGCCGAGCAGCAGGCCGGAGACAATATACGTGAAGGCGATCATCACCCGCCGGCCTTTGGTGTCGAAAAGTCGGCCGATCAGCACCGGACCCAAGAAATTTCCAATTGCGAAGGGCAGCAGATACCAGCCGATGCGCGCCGACGGCACGCCGTAGAAATCGGTCAGGATGAGCGCATAAGTGAAGAAGATGGCATTGTAGAAGAAGGCCTGCGCGACCATCAGGCCCAGACCCACGACGGTGCGTTGACGATGGCGCTGAAACAGTGTCTGCGCCACCTCGCGTAGCGGCGTCGATTGGCGCGCCCGCAGACGCACGCGTGGCAAGCAGGTCACCTGCGGCAGTTGCGTGAAGCGCGCCTCGATGTCGGCGATGACGCGGTGGGCTTCCTCCGCGCGGCCGTGCGTCATCAGCCAGCGCGGGCTCTCCGGAATCCAAAACCGCATGACGAAAATCACCAGCGCCAGGCTGGCGCCGATCAGGAAGGCGAGCCGCCAGCCATATTCGGGGTCGATTACCTTCGGGTCGAGTAGCACGATGGAGCCGAGCGCGCCCAGTGCGGCCCCGACCCAGAAGCTGCCATTTATGACGAGATCACTCCAGCCGCGCACGCGCGCGGGGATCAATTCCTGGATGGTGGAATTGATCGCGGCATATTCACCGCCGATGCCGGCGCCGGTGACGAAGCGCAACAGTGCGAAGCTGGTGATGTCCCACGACGCAGCGGTCGCCGCCGTGGCGGTGAGGTAGACTGCAAGCGTGATGAAGAACAACTTTTTACGTCCGAGCCGGTCGGTCAGCCAACCGAAATAAATCGCGCCCAGCACCGCGCCGGCGAGATAGGCGCTGCTGGCGAGCCCGATCTCGGTGTTGGAGAAATGCAGCACCGGGCTGTCCTTGAGCGCGCCCGAAAGACTTCCGGCAAGCGTTACCTCCAGCCCGTCCAGTATCCAGGTGATGCCGAGCGCCGCCACCACCAGCGTGTGGAAACGGCCCCAGGGTAGACGGTCGAGCCGTGCCGAGATATCGGTCTCCACAATGGTCCGCTCGGCCGCCATCGGCA
>DAIMKK010000470.1:0-2733 GCA_036721745.1 Pseudolabrys sp.
CTCACGCGCATCAAGGAATTGGGCGCCGGCCTTTCGCTCGACGATTTCGGCACCGGACATTCCTCGCTCGCCTATCTGCAACGCTTTCCGTTCGACACCATCAAAATCGACCAGTCGTTCGTGCGCACCACCGCGCGCGGCACGCGGCCGGTGATCCTGCGCTCGATCATCGCGCTCGCCCACGATCTCGGTATGGACGTGGTCGCGGAAGGCGCGGAAACCGACAGCGACGCGGTCGAGCTGTACCAGTTGGGCTGCGAATACGCGCAAGGCTTCGCCTTCGGCGAGCCGATGAGCGCGCAGGCCGCTGGCGGGCTGCTCAGCAGCGAAAAACTCGAGGCCGCGCGCTAAAGTTTTATTTTGCGCGTGATCTGATCCGAAAACCGGTTCCTATCCCCGATCAGGTCGAGGACATGCTTTTCGGAATCACGCGCTAGGCGTGGCCGGACTCGCTCGACAGCATGCCGAGGTCGATGCCGATCTTGCGCAGCGCCTTTTCGTATTTGCCGCCAGTGTCGGTGCCGAAGATCAATTCCGGATCGGCGGCGCAGTGCAGCCAGCCGTTCGCCTGGATCTCGGTTTCTAGTTGCCCGGGCGCCCAGCCGGCATAGCCGAGCGCGAGGATCGCGCTCTGCGGGCCGTTGCCGTGCGCGATCGCCTTGAGAATGTCGAGCGTAGCGGTGAGGCAGATGCCCTCGTCGATCGGCAGCGTCGAGTTCTCGATGAAGAAATCAGCCGAGTGCAGCACGAAGCCGCGCCCGGTTTCGACTGGTCCGCCTTTGAGCACCTTGACGTCTTCCGCCCGCACCGGCAATTCGATTCGCTCGGCCGCCGGGATCACCTCGAGCTGCACCAGCAGATCGGGAAACTTGATGTTGCCGGCCGGCTGATTGACAACGATGCCCATGGCGCCTTCGCTCGAATGCGCGCAAACATAGATTACCGCGCGCGCGAAGCGCTCGTCGTTCATCGCCGGCATCGCGATCAGCATTTGACCGTCGAGATAGCCGCGCGCAGAGGCCTTGTCAGCCGATTTGCGTGGTAGCTTCATGCCAAAAGGTTATCCAATCGGTCCGCCTTTGCAAACGATGCCCGCTGCGGATAGTTCAGTCACCCACCGTCATAATCAAGCCGGTAATTGTGGCGAAATCGCCGTCAAGATATCAGGCAAAATTGCAGGTTTGCCCGCATCTTGTTCACCCGATGCTCACAATGAATTCAGTGGCGAAACGCGGCTTAACCGACTAGATCGAGCGCCATGGAAAATCTCAACAGTCGAATCGGCGTGGTCTTGGCAGCCTGCAGCGTCGCCTTGCTGTTCGGCGCTCCGGCTCGCGCCGCCGATGCCTCACCTTGGGTCGAGGACAACTATTCGGCCATTCGGCTGATCGCCGGCGCCAACAAGAACGGCGCCGACAGCCTGCGCGCCGGTATCGAGATCAAGATGCAGCCGGGCTGGCATACCTATTGGCGTTATCCCGGCGATTCCGGCGTGCCGCCGCGATTCAGTTATTCCGGCTCAGACAATCTCGCCTCCGTTGAGGTGCTCTATCCGGCACCGCATGCCTTCACCGACGAGTCCGGCACCATCATTGGCTACAAGGGCAGCGTCATCCTGCCGCTGCGGGTCTTCCCGCGGCAAAAGGACAAGCCGGTGATGCTGCGCGCCAAGATCGACTACGCGGTGTGCGAGAAACTGTGCGTGCCGGTCGAAGCTAATGTGGAATTGACGATTTCCCCCGCCGGCGGAGCAGACAATGCCGCGCTTATCGCGGCCGAAGCGCGCGTGCCGAAACCGGTTGCCGCCGCCGAGGCCGGCTTGACCGCGCGCCGCGCCAACGACGACAAGCGCAAACCACTGGTATTTGTCGATCTCGCAGCGCCCACAGCTCAGCCGGTCGAACTGTTCGTCGAGGGACCGAACGCGGAATGGGCCTTGCCCATCCCCAAGCCGGCGCCAGACGCGCCGTCCGGCCACCAACATTTCGGTTTTGAGCTCGATGGGCTGCCGCCCGGCGTCGATCCCAAGGGACCGTTCGAACTCACATTCACGATTGTAAAGGGCGATCGGGCCACCGAGGTCAAGACTCATCTCGACTAATCCGCCGGCTGCGCTATTTTGCATCTCATAAAAATCAGGAGAGGACACTCATGCCCATCAAAATCGGCGACAAATTACCCAACGCCACGTTCCGCGTGACGACCGCGGAAGGACCCAACAAGCCGAAGACCACGGACGATATCTTTAAAGGCAAAAAGGTCGCGCTGTTCGCGGTGCCGGGCGCCTTCACGCCCACCTGCAATAACCTGCACATCCCGAGCTTTCTCAACAACGCCGCCGCTTTCAAAGCGAAGGGTGTCGACACCATCGCGGTGACGGGCGTCAACGACGCGTTCGTGATGGATGCCTGGAAGAAAGCGACCGGCGCTGCCGGCAAGATCGATTTCCTCGCCGACGGTAACGGCGAATTCGCCAAGGCCATCGACATGGCCTTCGACGGCTCCGGCAATGGGCTGGGTACCCGTTCGAAGCGCTACTCGATGCTGGTGGACGACGGCGTGGTGAAGACGCTCAATATCGAAGACGCGCCCGGCAAGTGCGACATCTCCGGCGGCGAGGCGCTGCTCAAGCAGCTTTAATCTTTCTTGTCCTTCCGGGTCGGCGCGTCAGCGGCGAACCCGGAATGACTATTTGGATTTCATCGCCCCAATCGCCCCCGCGCGGGCGGCGAC
>DAIMKK010000471.1:0-2733 GCA_036721745.1 Pseudolabrys sp.
GCGGGCGGAGCCCCGGCGCCGCCCGGGAGCTTGGGGGGTGCGTTCATCCCCCGCCCGCGGGCGCCGCATCCTGCTCCATCATCAAGACGCCTCTAGACGACGCCCTCATTGAGCCGGACGCGCGCATCATAAATCCACCCGGACGAGCGGGGATAAGTTCTCACGACATTGTGATTATAGTCCTAGGGCCTTGTCCCTCGTCCCGGGCGTAGGCTCGCTTCAAGCCTTACGAATTCGCCGGCGCCAGCGCCCGCGTTAATCTGTCATCAGCGCGCATCCTTGCCGGGAGAACGCCTATGTGGCCTGACCGCCGTCTGCTCGACCTGTTCAAGATCGACCACCCGATCGTGCTGGCGCCGATGGCGGGGGCGGTGGACGCGGCGCTCGCGATCGCGGTGGCGGAAGCCGGCGGGCTCGGCTCGCTGCCGGTCGCGCTGTTCAACGAGCAGCAGATGCGTGAGCAGATGGAAAAAATCCGCGCCGCCACGCGCAAACCGATCAATCTGAACTTCTTCTGTCATACCCCGCCGCTGCCGAACAATGCGCGCGAGCACGCCTGGCGCGAGGCGCTCAAGCCTTATTACGTGGAGCTTGGCATCGATCCGGCGGCGCCGGTGCCGTCGAGCAACCGCACACCGTTCGACGCGGCATTCTGCACAGCGGTCGAAGAGATCAAGCCGGAAGTGGTGAGCTTCCATTTCGGACTGCCGGAAGCGTCTCTGCTTAAACGTGTGAAGGCGGCGGGCTGCCTGGTGATGAGTTCCGCCACCACGGTCGCGGAGGCGCGCTGGCTGGAAGCGAATGGCTGCGACGTCATCATCGCGCAAGGCTACGAGGCCGGCGGTCATCGCGGCATGTTCCTTTCCGACAATCTGGCGACGCAGGTCGGCACCTTCGCGCTGGTGCCGCAGGTGGTCGATGCCGTGAAAGTGCCGGTGATCGCCACCGGCGGCATAACCGACGCCCGCGGCATCGCGGCGGCCTTGGCGCTGGGCGCAGCCGGAGCGCAAGTCGGCACGGCCTATATGTTCTGCCCGGAATCGATAATCCGGCCGCCGCACCGCGCTGCACTGGCTGCTGCGCACGACGACGGCACGCTGGTGACCAATCTGCTGACCGGCAAGCCGGCGCGCGGCTTCATCAACCGCGTCATGCGCGAGCTCGGGCCGATCAACGACATCGCGCCGGAATTTCCACTCGCCGGCGGTGCGCTGGCGCCGCTCGGGGCCAAGGCGCTGGCGCAGGGCTCCGGCGATTTCTCGACCATGTGGGCGGGGCAGGCGGCCGCGCTCGGCCGCGAGCTGCCGGCACGCGAGCTGACGCTGCGGCTGGTTGCGGAAACGCAGGCGTTGATGCGGCGGATGGCGCTCTAGCATCGATCCAAACTCCGCTCATTCCCGCGCATGCGGGAATCCAGGGGCAGGATAGTCATGAGTTTGTTGCCCTGGGTCGCCGCTTACGCGGGGACGAGCGGTCAATTTTGCGACGGCAAAACCTGCTCTAGCGTCCGGCCCGACGCGGTCGTAAATAGCGGGCATATCCGGAGAGGTGCCCCATGCACACCCATTCGATCGAACCCTGGCAGCACCCGCACGTGTTCCTCGGCGCCAAGCACGACCGCCACGAACGGCGCACCTGGTTCGTGGTGGCGCTCACCGCCGCCATGATGGTGGCTGAGATCGTCGGCGGCACCATCTTCGGCTCGATGGCGGTGGTGGCCGACGGCTGGCACATGTCGACCCATGCCGGCGCGCTCGCGATCGCGGCGCTCGCCTACCGCTTCGCCCGCCGCCACGCGCACGATCCGCGCTTCACTTTCGGCACCGGCAAAGTGGGCGAACTGGCGGCGTTTAGCAGCGCCGTGATCCTTGCTTTGATCGCGGCGGCGATCGGCTACGAGGCGCTGACGCGACTCTATGCGCCGGTCGTCATCCATTTCCGCGAAGCGATCGCGCTGGCGGTGGTAGGCTTGGCGGTCAATCTGGCGAGCGCCTGGCTGCTGTTCGACGAGGATCATCATCACGGCGCGCATACGCATGACGACCATGATCACGACGACCACGACCACGAGCACGAGCATGAGCATGCGCATGACCATGGGCATCATCACCACCACGCGCACGATTCCAACATCCGCGCGGCCTACGTTCACGTGCTGGCCGATGCGCTGACCTCGGTGCTGGCGATCGTCGCGCTCTCCTGCGGTCTCGCGTTTGGCTGGGTTTGGCTCGATCCGCTGATGGCGCTGGTCGGCGTCTGCGTGATCTTAAGCTGGTCGGTCGGGCTGATGCGCTCGTCCGGCACGGTGCTGCTCGACATGGTGCCCGACCGCCATCTGGCCGGCCGTATCCGCAAGCGGCTCGAAGTCGACGGCGACCGGGTGAGCGACCTGCATCTGTGGCGGCTCGGGCCCGGCCACGCCGGCCTGATCGCGGCGGTGGTGTCCGACCGCCCGCAGCAGCCTGCCGCCTATAAGCAGCGGCTCGACGGCATCGCCGGCCTGTCGCACGTGACCATCGAGGTGCACGCCTGCGAGGACCACAAGCGCAAGGCGGCGTAGGGCAGGAAAAGGGAGGTGCAACGCCCGCGAGTACGCTAGAATTACCCTGCACGCGGGGGTTAGGACGTGGACAACGAAGCGGAAATTAACGAAGAAGAGGTGCCGGCCAAGCCTACAACCGATGGCTGGCGATTAGTCCGCTTCGACGCGCTTAAGAATCCGCCGGTTTGGCT
>DAIMKK010000472.1:0-2729 GCA_036721745.1 Pseudolabrys sp.
GCCGCTGGGTGACGACATTCCAGTGCCGCTCCATGAACACGAAGGCGATCACCGATTGCAGGATCACCATCGGCAGGATGATGATGAGCAGCGCGCGCGCGTAGAGACCCTTCGGCATCACGCTGTTGAGCCAGCGGCTGAACCGCCGCCAGAGATCGGGAATGCGGCCGAGCACCGCATGAATTCGGCGTATCGGCGGGATCGCGTCGTACCAGCGCCAGGCATCCACGAGACGGCCAAACGCCGTGCGGATGGTACGGATGCCGGTATCGATGCTGGTCATGTACTGGCCACCAGCCGGTAGCCGATGCCGCGCACGGTCTGCACGAACAGCGGATTGGCAGGATTGTGCTCGATCTTGCGGCGCAGCCGGTTGACCTGCACGTCGACGGCGCGCTCGCTGACCGAAACGCCATTGCCGGCGAGCACCAGCCGCGACACGGTTTCTCCCGGCGTCGCCGTCAAGATGCGCAGCATCTCGCGTTCGCGGTCGGTCAGCCGGATGACCTCTTCGCCTTTGCGCAATTCGCCGCGCGCGAGGTGATAGACGAACGGCCCGAAGCGCACCGATTCCACCGGCGGCGCCACTGCCGGCTGCGCGCGCTTGAGGATATTGGCGATGCGCAGCGACAATTCGCGCGGCTCGAACGGCTTCGACAGATAGTCGTCGGCGCCCATCTCGAGGCCTTTGATGCGGCTTTCGGCGGCGTCACGCGCGGTCAGCATCAGGATCGGCACGCTCGATGTGCCGCGCAGCGACTTTGCGAAGTCGAAGCCGTTTTCGCCCGGCATCATTACGTCGAGAATGAGCAGATTGAAGCTCAGGCCGTTGAGCTTGGCGCGCGCGTCGGCCGCCGTTTCCGCCGTGGTCACGCGGTAGCCCTCGCCCGACAAAAAACGCGACAGCAGGTCGCGGATGCGGCGGTCGTCATCGACCACCAGCAAATGCGGCGCATCGTCGGAAAGCGTGGCGGGCAGCATCATCAGCCAAACTCTCTTTGTTTGAGCATGATCTTATCCGAAAACCGGTTCCCACTTTTCGGGATCATGCTCGCGCCACTTCAGGCCCGCGTCTTGGCGCGCTCGGCGCGCGCGATCAGACGTAGTACGCCCTCGCGATTGTCGGCGTCGATCATGGCGGTCAGGAAGCGGCGCGCCGCCTCGTGTGCGTTCGGGCCGAGTTCGGCGAAGGCGCGGTTGATGCGCTGGGTTTGCAGACCGGCGAGCTTGAGCGCCAGCGCTTCGCCTTTCGGCGTCACATACAAGAGACGTTGCCGCCGGTCCTGCGCGCCTTCCTTCTGCACGACGTAGCTCTGATCGATCAGTTGCTTGAGCACGCGGCCGAGCGACTGCTTGGTGATGTTGAGGATCTCCAAGAGGTCGGCGACCTTCATGCCGGGATTTCGGTTGACGAAATGCAGCACCCGGTGATGGGCGCGGCCGAAGGCCAGCTTGGAGAGCACCTCGTCCGGATCGCCGACGAAATCGCGATAGGCGAAAAACAACAGCTCAATGATGTCCCAGATCGGCTCGGCCGACGCCGGCGTGACGCCCGGGCGTTCGGCCAGTCCGCTGGCCGGTGCGGCGATTTTAGCGCTTACATTTATGTCAGCCATGTTGACATATTTCGGTCTTATGTTACAAAAACATCGCCGCAGACGAAAGGATCGTGCCGAAACGGTCCTTTTTCCGGCCTTGCGCCGGCGGGACGGCAATAGGACCGCTCCGGCCCCATTCATACCGGGTGTTGCCGCCCGACGCAAAGTGTTGGAATAGACGCGAAAAATGCTCCATGAGGGGGCGAGATACGGCGGCAAAGACCGACGGTAGGTTCAAGGAGGAAGCGATGGCGGCGCAGTCCTATGACCGGCTCGATGGGGTCATCTGGTACGACGGCAAGCTCGTGCCATGGCAAGACGCCAATCTGCACGTGCTCAGCCACGGCCTGCATTATGCGAGCGCCGTGTTCGAGGGCGAGCGCGCCTATGGCGGCAAGATTTTCAAGTCGACCGAACACTCCGAGCGCCTGAAGCGCTCCGCCGGCATCCTCGATTTCGAAATCCCCTACTCGGTCGCCGAGATCGACGCCGCCAAAAAGCTGGTGCTGGAGAAGAACGGCAAACAGGAAGCCTATGTCCGCCCGGTCGCCTGGCGCGGCTCCGAAATGATGGGCGTCTCGGCGCAGACCAACACCATCCATCTCGCCATCGCCAGCTGGGAATGGCCGAGCTATTTCGACCCCGAGCAGCGGCTCAAGGGCATCAGGCTCGATCTTGCCGAATATCGCCGGCCCGACCCGAAGACCGCGCCCTGCCGCGCCAAAGCCGCCGGCCTCTACATGATCTGCACCATCTCCAAGCACCGGGCCGAGCGCCGCGGCTACGCCGACGCCATGATGCTGGATTGGGAAGGCCGCGTCGCCGAATGCACCGGCGCCAATATCTTCTTCGTCAAGGACGGCAAGATTCACACGCCGCTGGCCGACTGTTTCCTCGACGGCATCACCCGGCAAACCGTGATCGGCCTCGCGCGCAAGCGCGGCTTCGAGGTGATCGAGCGACGCATTCTGCCCGACGAACTGACCGGGTTCTCCGAATGCTTTATCACCGGCTCGGCGGCGGAAGTCACCGCGGTGTCAGAGATCGCCAAATGGAATTTCAATCCGGGCGGCATCACCAAGCAGTTGATGGACGACTACACCGCGGAAGTGAAGCCGAAGGGCAAAGCCG
>DAIMKK010000473.1:0-2726 GCA_036721745.1 Pseudolabrys sp.
GGCCGAGCACGATGGTGTTGAGATCGTCGATGCTTAAGCCGGGATCGGCGATCAGCGCCACGCAGGCGTCGATCAGTTCGCCCAGATTGTGCGGCGGGATGTTGGTCGCCATGCCGACGGCGATGCCGCCGGCGCCGTTGACCAGCAGATTGGGATAGCGCGCCGGCAGCACCACCGGCTCGTGCTCGTTGCCGTCGTAATTGGCCTGGAAGTCGACGGTGTCCTTGTCGATGTCGTCGAGCAGCGCCATCGCCGGTTTGGCCAGCCGGCATTCGGTGTAGCGCATGGCCGCCGCCGGATCGCCGTCGACCGAGCCGAAATTGCCCTGCCCGTCGATCAGTTGCAGGCGCATGGAGAAATCCTGCGCCATGCGCACCAACGCGTCGTAGATCGCCTGATCGCCGTGCGGGTGATATTTGCCCATCACGTCGCCGACCACGCGCGCCGATTTGACGTATTTCTTGTCGGGCGTGTGGCCCTGCTCGTTCATCGAGTGCAGGATGCGGCGGTGCACCGGCTTCAAGCCGTCGCGCACGTCCGGCAGCGCCCGCGACACGATCACGCTCATGGCGTAATCGAGATAGCTGCGCTTCATCTCCTCGGTGATCGAGACGGGGCGAATGTCGGAGGGACTTCCGTCCCCCGATTTTGGATTTTCGGTATCGGACAAAGGGTGCTTCCCGCGAGTCTTTTACGGCCCGATTTTCTTAACTGATTCATCCCTGCATGGCCACCCGAAATCGCAGTGAATACAGCCTTATTTCGTGTTGTTTATCAATGTCTTATTTGCAGTTCAGCGACGGCCGCAACGGGCCGTAAAACGGCCACCGAACTTAGCCGATCCGTACATCCGTTTTGGTCTGCAAGAGTGCGGTGTCCGTTGAAAAAAAGCGCCGTCTAATGACAAGCGCAGCCCCAATCAGTATCGCTGCCTAGCCCGCGCCAAACAGTGGAACCGCGAGTGCCGGATTCCCGAGCACTGTCAGATGGCTGAGGACCTCGCGCGGAAATGCAGCGCAGCTCGCCACGACCGTCAAACCAAGATGGGCGACGTCGGATGGCGCGTCGAAACACCCGGTGACGTAGAAGAGTTCCAGCGCGGTCACAAATGGTAAGAACAGCACCGGATAGATGACGAGGGCGCTGACGAGTGGCCGCGCGCGCGGCCACGCACCCGCTTCTGCGAGCCCGCACGCGACCCAAGGTGCCAATAGCGGGGCGAGGCTATGGAGATACCAAGCGCCAGGGGCAAATGCAGCAAACAACGCAATAATAACGAGCGTATGTTGCAGCAAAGCGAAGACGAACAGGACGAATGTTAATGCCACGATGGCGTCAAGGCTCGAAATCGCTTTGCCTTCGCCGCGTGCCAAATCCAGCCTACAGCCGCCACGACCAGCAGAATGTTGAGTGGGATTTCGATCACCCGCCACGGACGGACGAACGACCACGTGCCTGCCCACAAGAACGACTCGATGATGCCGACCACGCCGCGAATACTCTGCGGCAGCGAGAAATTCTCACTCAACCCCTTGAGCAGGCCGCCCCCTCGGGCAAGCGCGATCGCGTCATCGGAACCAACAATATTGCCGTAAACGATTAGGTTGTTCGCATACCACCAGCCTGCGATGGCGATAGTCACGAGACAGAATACGGCCAATCGGGAAGCCGACGCCCGCACCGCAGCGGCGTCGCCACGCGCGCGCCAGGTCTGCCAAGTCAGGAACAGCCCGAGCGCAGCGACGAACGGCAACATAGTCGCCTTCGTGAGCAATCCCAATCCGCACAGCGCGCCGAGCAGAGCGAAATGAAAAGTTTTTCCGCGCTGGTCGAAGGCCTTGCGCGTCACCACCCATGCCAAGGACAGCAAGAGCAAGACTAGGCTGTCGTTGCCAAGCCTCGCCATTTCCGGAAACCACATAGGGAACAACACCGGCCAAAGCGCCGGACCAACAACGAGCAGCGGAATCTTGGACAATGCGGGAGAAGCTCGTGCGATCGAAAATGTCGCAATGACGAGGCCGCCCCAAGCGAACAGATAGGATACCGCTCTTAGCAGTACGAGTTGCGCGTAGATGCTCCAGCCATTGGACACGGACCAAACCGGCGCCAGTAGGGCGTAATAGAGCGGAGGGTGCTGGCCCTCTCAATTATTCCGGGTACCGGCACACCATGGCCGCGCGGGATCGCGCTCACCATGGATGACGGCCGCGCCGGCATGCACCGTGTCGGCGGATGCTTTGAAAAAAGCCGGATATGACCAGCGCGCCTTCAGTTCGATGGTGCTCGGTGCCACCTTTAAAAAGTCGTCCACATCGGCCGTAACCGGATCGTTCAGCCGTGGCCATGTACCGGTTTGGGCGATCTGCTGAATGTAAGAGTAATGCAGCGTCTCGTCGAATCCATCGAACGGCGGCAACAGCGCGCAGAAACCAAGGCCCGCCAGCAGCGAGCCCGCCAACAAGATTATGGCTGCAAATAACGGCGGCCGCATAAAGTCCCGCGGATACATAAGGCTTCCCTCTCCTTTTGTAGGAGAGGGTTGCGATGAGGGACACGGGCATACCGGTAGTCAATATCCCCTCACCCGGCGAGCTAACTTATCATCGGGCCGCGCTTCGCACCGGCCCGTTGGCGCGCCGACCTCTCACCATGGGAGAGGTTAAACTAGCCCGCTCAAAACGGAATCTCGTCGTCCATGTCGGCCGACTTGCCGGCGCCGGCCA
>DAIMKK010000474.1:0-2725 GCA_036721745.1 Pseudolabrys sp.
CGCTGGTGCTGCACAACCCGGGCGCCGACTACATGCGCGGCTTCGAATTGTTTCACGCCAGGCGGCCAGCGGCGGCACTCGAAAAAATTGCTGTCATCGATCCGGATGATGCGCAATATCCCGACGGGCGCATTGCGCCGGTGTCGCGGCTGGCAAAGAAGTTTTTCGACGCTATCGAAAGCGGTGGCACGCCTGCGCCCGGTTTTGCTGAAGGCTATCGCGTGCAACGGCTGATGGATGCCGCTCGGCGATCGCACAACCAAGGCAAATGGATCGACTTTGCGGCCGAGGATAAGAGCCAGGAGAACAACCCATGAGTACCGCCCGCGTCCTCGTTACCGGCGGTAGCGGATTCATCGGCTCCGGACTGGTGAAGGCTTTACTGCGCGCCGGTTGCAGCGTGCGGGTGCTCGACGATAATTCACGCGGCAATCCGCGCCGGCTCGCCGACGTCGCCAATAACATCGAATTCATCGCCGGCGATATTCGCGATGCCGCCGCTGTGGAAGCAGCCGCGCGCGGTATGGACGAGGTGCACCATCTCGCCTTTGTCAATGGCACCGAGTTCTTTTACACCGAGCCCGATCTGGTGCTCGATGTCGGCGTGCGTGGCATGATAAACGTGATCGACGCCTGCCGGAAGCAGAACGTCGGCACGCTGGTGCTAGCGTCCAGTTCCGAAGTCTATCAAACGCCACCGAAAATCCCCACCGACGAAAACGCACCACTGACCGTGCCCGACGTGCTCAACCCGCGTTATTCTTACGGCGCTGGCAAGCTGATTAGCGAAGTAATGACGATCAATTTCGGCCGCAAGTTCTTCGAGCGCGTGCTCATTTTCCGCCCGCACAATGTTTACGGCCCCGACATGGGTTGGGAGCATGTTATCCCGCAATTCGCGCTGCGCCTCCACAAGCTCGCGCAGGCGCAGCCGGCAGGGCGCTTACGCTTCGCAATCCAGGGGAGTGGCGAGGAAACGCGCAGTTTCTGCTTCATCGACGACCTGGTGGCCGGTGTAATGGCGATGCGCGAGAAGGGGGAGCATCTCGGCATTTATCACGTTGGCACCTGCGAGGAAGTAGCCATTGCCGACCTCGCGCGGCGCATCGCTGCCCACGCGGCGCGCGAAATCGAGCTGGCGCCCGGCTCGGCGCGGCCCGGCGGCGCCATACGCCGCTGCCCTGACATTTCGAAACTCGCCAAGCTGGGCTATAAGCCGCGCGTGCCGCTCGACGAGGGCCTTAGAACCACGCTCGACTGGTACTGGCACAATGCCAAGCTGGCGCCGAAGGCTCGACCGAGAGTTAATCCCGATGGAGACTAAATTGCGTCCCACCAAAGTTGTGCGCGCAGCCGGCACCGGCGCCAGTGTTCCAGTAGAATGCTGCCAGGTCTGCGGCCACACGCCGCTCGATAACGTGCTCTCGCTCGGCTACATGCCGCCGGTTAACCAAATGGTGCCAATTGGCGCGGTCGCCCGCCAGCAGCCCTGGTATCCGACAAATCTCCTGCACTGCCGCAACTGCGACTTGGTGCAGCTCGGATTGGCGGTCGATCCCGCCGTTATCTTCCCTCCGGAATATCCCTACACAAGCGGCACCACCAAATTGCTGCGCGATAATTTCGCCGATCTGCATCGCGAATCCGCCGCCATGCTAGGTCTCGGCGCCGATGACCTGGTGGTCGATATTGGCTCCAACGACGGTACACTCTTGTCAAATTTTAAGAACGGCGGGCATCGCGTGCTCGGCATCGAGCCGACGGACGTCGGCGACATCGCCAACAGCAAGGGCATTCCGACACTCAAGCGCTATTTCGGCGTTGAAGTGGCGCGCGAAGTCAAGCGCGATCACGGGCCGGCCAGTGTTGTCACGGCCGCCAATTGCTTCGCACATATTGAGGACGTGCATGCCATTGTCGATGGAATTGTCGAAATGCTGAAACCGGATGGCGTGTTTATCTCTGAGTCGCATTACTTGATCGGCCTTCTCGACACCCTGCAATACGACACGATCTATCACGAGCACTTGCGTTATTATTCGACGGCGAGCCTCAAGCACCTGCTCGAGATGCACGATCTCGAAATATTCCATGTGCGCCCGATCCCAAGCCATGGCGGCTCAATCCGTGTCTATGCCGCGCGTCGTGGCACCCACAGGGTGCAGGACAGTACGCGGCGCATGCTGGCTACCGAGCCGCACGGCGAAGCCCTGAGCAGCCGCCTCGCCGCATTCCGCCGCGACGTGGTGCTTTCGAAACTACGATTGATGTCGCTTCTGCGCGAGGTGAAGGAAAAAGGCGCCCGCATTGCAGGCATCAGCGCGCCGTCGCGCGCGAGCACCCTGATCAACTATGTCGGGCTCGATGAAGGCATCATCGATTACGTCTGCGAAATTCCCGGCTCGCTGAAGATCGGCAAATTCATGCCCGGCACGCGGATCCCAGTGGTAGAGGAGACAAAACTGTTCGCCGACCAGCCGGACAGCGCGGTGATTTTGTCCTGGCATATTGCGGACGAGCTCGCCCCCAAACTCAGGGCTAAAGGCTTCCGCGGGCGATTAATCACGCCATTGCCTTTTCCGCGGACCTTGTAGGCGAATGTAATCGCGTGCGACGTAACGATGCCAAAGGTCTTACTCGTTTTGTCATGACCACAAGGAATGCCATGGTCGAGCACTGGCCGAAAATTAAAACCCGACGCACTACGAGGATTTCCCCGTGGATG
>DAIMKK010000475.1:0-2716 GCA_036721745.1 Pseudolabrys sp.
GGCGAGATCGTTGCGCAGCGCGGGCGTCGCCGTCGGCAGGCCGACCAGTTCCTCCGTGATCTTGACCGCGCTCGCATAGGCCGCGAGCGCGGGGGCGCGTTCGTTTTCGTCCCACAGCATCGCGGCGCGGCGCATTAATGCATTGGCCATCTCCTGGCGCCAGCCTTGGCGGTTGTCCGGATCGGCGGCCGTGAGCGGGGTGAGCAGGACGAAAGCCTTGTCGAGCCGGCTCCGCTGCTCGGCCGCATCGCCGCGGCGCTTGGCCAGATCGGCCGCAAGCAGGTGCGCTTCGGCCTGCCGGAAACGAAACAGGTCGGACGCGGCGCCGCTTTCTTGCGTCAGCCGGTCGAGCTGCGAGATGGCATCCGTCATCATGGCCTCGAGCACGGGCTCGGGCACGCCGAACCTGTCCTGCATGGAGTTGACCCGGCGCACCAGGCCGTCGGCGGCCTTGAAGGCAATCTCGAAGCGGCGCTCGGCATCCTTGGTGCGCAACACCGCCACCCAGAAGCCCGCGAAGGCGACGGCGGCAAGGCCTGTCATGGCGCCGGCGAGGAACATCCAGATGCGGCGGCGGCGGCGTTCGGCGATGGCCTCGCGCTTGCGGATCTCGTCGAGGCCGATTCCGAGCAAGCCGGCGATGAGCTTCAGCTTGGCCAGATCCTTGCCGTCGGCGTGCGCGCGCGCATCGGCAGCGATCGGCTCCAGATCGGCCTCGGTGGTCGTCTTGCCGTTGGCGTCGATCTTGTATTTGAGCGCGTCAGGGAAACATTCCCGCGCCGGATCATGCGGCTCACCATCGACGATGAGGGCGAGAATGCGATCGGTCTTGCCGAGCAATTTGAAGCGCCGGATCTCCTCGTTGACGTAAAGGCTCCTGGCGGAGGCTGGCGAGCACAGCACGATAAGGTTGTCGGAGGCGGCAAGCGCCGCATCGATCGTTTGGCCGAGCGCATGCGAGGCGGCGAGATCGAAGCGGTCGCGGAAAATCGGACGAAGCTTCGCCGGCACCGGGCCGAGCCGCGTGGCACGGCCGATCAGTTCCTTCGGGATGCGATAGGACTCGAGCGCGCCGTGGATCCAATTGCCCCAGGCGCTGTCCTTGTGGCTGTAGGACAGGAATGCCCGGTACCGTTGCGACGCCGTCGCGGGCGCGGAGGCCGGCGAGCTATTGGGCGCAGTGCCGATCATTGGGCGGACCCCGCGGAAAGCATAAATATAGCCGCAAAGCGGCTCATTCTGCGACATCGCAATGCGTAAAAACGCAGGCCGTGTGCACCCGGGACGATGGGTGCCGGTTTATCGGTTGCCGGCGCGGATTGTGCGAAAGGCGCCTCGCCTAGTTGGCAAACGCCTGCGCCAAAAGCTCGTAGGAATGCTTGCGTGCTGCGTGGTCGAATATCATGCTGGTGACCATCAGTTCGTCGGCCTGCGTGGCTTCGATCAGCGGCATCAGCCTCGCCTTCACCGTCGCGGGCGCGCCGGCCGACAGCCGGGCGCGGTTCTGCGCCATACGCGCGCGGTCGACCGGCGTGTAGTCGTAGTTAGCTGCGTCTTCCGGCGAGGCGAGGGGGAGATATTCGCCCTTGGCGCGCCGCACGATATTGAGATCGACGGTCTTGGCCAGATGCTCGGCCTCTTGGTCGGTATCGGCGCAGATCACATGGGTGCCGAGAATGGCGAAGGGCTTGGCGTGCGACACCGACGGACGGAAATTGTCGCGGTAGAGCCGCATTGCTTCGCCGGCGTCGAAATTGGCGAAATGGTGCGCGAAGGCAAAGGCCGCGCCGATCTGGCCGGCGAGCTGCGCCGAATAGTCGGACGAGCCGAGCAGATAGATCGGCGGCAGCGCCACGTCCGACGGCATGGCGTGCACGTTGTGGAACGGATGGCCGGCGGGAAATCCGCGCGTTTCCAAGAGCATCAATTCATTGAAGCGCTCGAGAAAATCGTCCTCCTCGCTGATGCCCTGGCGGCGGCGCAGCGCATAAGACGTGGCCGGATCGGTGCCGGGCGCGCGGCCGAGGCCGAGATCGATGCGGCCGGGATAGAGCGCTTCGAGCACCTTGAAGCGCTCGGCCACCATCAGCGGGGCGTGGTTGGGCAGCATGACGCCGCCGGAGCCGATGCGCATGTGGCTGGTGACGGCGGCGATCTGTCCGATCATGATCTCGGGGGCGGAACTCGCGATCGACGGCATATTGTGGTGCTCGGCCACCCAATAGCGCACAAAGCCGAGACCGTCGGCGAGCCGCGCCAGATCGAGCGAATTGCGCAGCGCCTGCGCGCCGGTAGAGCCGGCGGCAACGGGCGAGAGATCGAGGATGGAGAGCGGGGTCATGGCGTTACTCTAAGTCATCAGCGCCGGACCCGGAATCCAGATACGCATTCCGGGCTTGTGTCTGGATTCCGGGTTCGCTCGCTGGCGCTCGCGCCCCGGAATGACGCCGCGGATGCCATCTTCTCGCCCGCGTCCGGATGCGTATGATAGGGAAAGACATGGAGCCCGGCATGGCCGCGTTGACCGAATGGAAGGTGCCGCCCTCCGCGCAGCCGCGCGCGGAGGACTATCCTTACGACCTCGAACGCGCGCTGTCGTCGGTGGTCGGCCTGCATTCGATCATTCCGCCCGACGGCTTTACCGCCGAAACGCTGGGGGTTGAGCGCGCCGGCAACGGCGTGCTGATCGACAATGGTCTCGTGCTGACCATCGGCT
>DAIMKK010000476.1:0-1627 GCA_036721745.1 Pseudolabrys sp.
AGGCTCGCCTCCCTGCGGACCGCGTGACCTACCAATTCGCACCTGGGCAGTTACTAATAGTTTTCATAGGCCACCGTTTCTGGCGCGGCCCACCATGGCTGCGTCGGCTTGTCCTTAGAATAAACGCAGACCTTTCCATCTGTGTTGCAGAATCCTCGTAGGTAAGTCTGCGAGATAAAGTGATGTTTTCTCTTTTGATTCACTTTTTCACGAACACCCCATCGTTACCCCGCCGAACCCGCAGCCCTTCTACTTCTTCTCAATCTTTATCCCGGCCGGCCCGATATTGATCTGCATGCCCTCCGGCTGCTTGCGGTCCTGATAGAGCTTATAGCCAAGCACCGCGACCACGACGGCGAGCGCGCCGACGATGAGGAAGAGCAGGTTGCGGTTGAGCGGCACTAGCTACACCCCGTCGTGCTCCCACACGTATCGCACTTCATGCAGGTGCCATTGCGCACCAGCGTGAAGTTGCCGCATTCGCCGCAGGCCTCGCCTTCGTAGCCCTTGGCGCGCGCCTCGGCGCGCTTCTCGGAGGCCGCGTGCTTGGCGTAATGCCGCGCGTCCTGCGGATCGATGCGCAGGTCGAGCTGGTCGGCCGGCGAGAGCTTGGCTTCCGGCTCGACTTTCAGCGCGGTCGCGGCGCCGGAGAAGGCGGTGACGTTGCCGCCGCTCGCGGGCGACACGGCTTGCGTGCCGACTTGATGTGAAGAACCTTGCACCACCGACAGCCGGTCGGTGCGCGAACGGGTCAGCCCCTTGGAGACGTAGTTGGGCGCGACCTTGCCTTCCGCCTCGCCTTTGCCGAGCGCGTCGAAGCCGCCGGCCTCGGTCGGGTCGACATGGGCGAGATCGAAGCGCTCGAGATAGGAAACCGCCAGCTCGCGGAACACGTAGTCGAGGATCGAGGTGGCGTATTTGATCGAGTCGTTGCCCTGCACCGGGCCCTGCGGCTCGAAGCGGGTGAAGGTGAAGGCGTCGACATATTCCTCGAGCGGCACGCCGTATTGCAGGCCGAGCGAGATCGCGATCGCGAAATTATTCAGCAGGCTGCGCAGAGCCGCGCCTTCTTTGTGCATGTCGACGAAGATCTCGCCGAGCCGCCCGTCGTCATATTCGCCGGTGCGCAGATAGACCTTGTGGCCGCCGACCACGGCTTTCTGCGTGTAGCCCTTGCGCCGGGCGGGCAGGCGCTCGCGCTCGCGCAACACGGTGATGCGCTCGACGATCTTTTCGACGACCTTTTCGGCCAGACCCGCGGCGCGCACCGCGGCGGGACGCTCGATGAAGGCTTCCACCGTGTCGTCCTCGTCGTCCTCGTCGGCGATGAGCTGCGAGTTGAGCGGCTGGCTGAGCTTGCTGCCGTCGCGGTAGAGCGCGTTGGCTTTGAGCGCCAGCTTCCAGGACAACAGATAAGCCGACTTGCAGTCCTCGACGGTCGCGTCGTTCGGCATGTTGATGGTCTTGGAGATGGCGCCCGAGATGAAGGGCTGCGCCGCCGCCATCATGCGGATGTGGCTTTCGACCGACAGATAGCGCTTGCCGATCTTGCCGCAGGGGTTGGCGCAGTCGAACACCGGGTAATGCGCGACTTTCAGATGCGGCGCGCCTTCCACCGTCATGGCGC
>DAIMKK010000476.1:1637-2385 GCA_036721745.1 Pseudolabrys sp.
GGATATTGGCGGGCTCGATCTCGCGCTTGCTAAAGCCGATGCCGGCCAGCAGGTCGAACGTGGGGAGCGCGAGGTCTTCGGCGCTGATGCCGAGCTTGTCGCGGCAGAATTCTTCGCCCAGCGTCCACTTGTTGAAGGCGAACTTGATGTCGAAGGCGGTCGGCAGCGCTTTGTCGAGCTTGGCGATGGCCTCGTCGGTGAAGCCTTTGGCCTTCAAGGTCGTGTGGTTGATGCCGGGCGCCTGCGCGAGCGTGCCGTGGCCAACCGCATAGACCTCGATCTCGGCGATCTCGGCTTCGCTGTAGCCCAATGTGCGCAAGGCTTCGGGCACCGCGCGGTTGATGATCTTCCAATAGCCGCCGCCGGCGAGCTTCTTGAACTTCACCAGCGCGAAGTCAGGCTCGATGCCAGTGGTGTCGCAATCCATCACCAGGCCGATGGTGCCGGTGGGCGCGATCACGGTCGACTGCGCGTTGCGGTAGCCGTGCTTTTCGCCGAGTTCGAGCGCCTTGTCCCAGGCCGCTTTGGCGTGCGCGACCAGGTTCTGGTCGGCGCAGGCGGCGTGGTCGAGCGGCACCGGCGGCTGCGAGACCTTCTCGTAGCCGGTGCGCTCGTTATAGGCGGCGCGGCGATGATTGCGGATCACGCGCAGCATGTGCTCGCGGTTCTTCTTGAAGCCGGGGAAGGGGCCGAGTTTTTCCGCCATTTCGGCGGACGTGGCGTAGGACACGCCGGTCATGATGGCGGT
>DAIMKK010000476.1:2395-2692 GCA_036721745.1 Pseudolabrys sp.
GCCGATGGCACGGCCGGCGTCCGAGTCATAGGGAATGCCGGCGGTCATCAGCAGGCCGCCGATGTTGGCGTAGCCCAAGCCGAGTGTGCGGAACTCGTAGGAGAGCTGTGCGATCTGCTTCGACGGGAACTGCGCCATCAGCACCGAGATTTCCAGCACCACGGTCCACAGCCGCACCGCGTGCTCGTAGGACTCGACCTGGAACTGGCCGGTCTTGACGTCGCGGAAGGTGAGCAAATTGAGCGACGCCAGATTGCAGGCGGTGTCGTCCAGGAACATGTATTCCGAGCACGGATT
>DAIMKK010000477.1:0-2685 GCA_036721745.1 Pseudolabrys sp.
ACTCGAGCGTCTTGGTATGGTTCGGCAGGCCTGTGAGCTTGTCCTCGTCGGCGGCGCGCCGCGCCTGCCCCTCGCTCGCCGCCAATTCCTGCCGCGCGCGGGCGAGCTGGCGCAGCGAAAATCCGGCGAAACCCACCAGCACGACGGCGATAGCGACGACGAACGGCATCAGCCGCTGCATCGCTTGCAACATCGGATGGGCTTTCTCCCAGGTCAGGAATCCGGCGATGCGCCCTTGCGCGTCGATCACCGGCTGCAGCTCGCGCTCGCTCGCGCCCGGATCGGTTTCGAATTTGAGGTCCTTGAGACCGACGCTCTGCTCGAGCATACGCACGAAGCGCGGATCGACCGCGTCGGCTTTGCCGAACAGATTGCGGAATTCAGCCGTCGCGTTGCGCAGCGAGGCGCGCTGCTCGGCCCACAGCCGCTCGTCGCTCTGGCGCGCCAGACCGTAGCCGACGGCGCCGGCGAGCATGGTCGCGCCCATCGCCAGCACCGCCAGCACAACGATCAGCTGCGAGGCCGACAGCATGCGTTTGGCGCGCGCGCGCGGCGTGGCGCCCGCGTGCCGGCGCTTGAACCACGCCAGCAGCGTGCGGCCAGGCATCGTGCCGGCCGCCTGCTTTAAGACCTCGCCGTCCACCGTTTACTCCCCGCGTTATGCTGCGGAATCCCGCAAAGACGCTAGGAGATTCAGCGTTAATGGCGGGTCAGCAAACAAGGTGAACGAAAGGTAACCGGGCCGTCTCTCGCGTTTATCGCAACCCGAACCACAGCGTAGCGATGGAAAGAAACGAGAAGAAACCGACTACGTCGGTCACAGTCGTCACGAACGGGCTCGACGCCACCGCCGGATCGACACGCAACCGGTGCAGCGCCAGCGGGATCAGAATGCCGCCGAGCCCGGCGGCGACCAGGTTACAAATCATGGCGAGCCCGATCACCACGCCGAGTGCCGGCACCCGGAACCAGACATAGGCCGCGACGCCGGTGATGACGGCGAAGGCGACGCCGTTGAGTACGCCGACCAACAGCTCGCGCATGATCACGCGCCGGGCATTGGCGTCGCCAAGTTCCTGCGTCGCCAGCGCGCGCACCGCGACGGTCATGGTCTGGGTGGTGGCGTTACCGCCTTGGCTCGCCACGATCGGCGCCAGCACCGCCAGCGCCACCATCTTCTGCAATTGCCCCTCGAACAGTCCGAGCACCGAGGACGCCAGGAACGCGGTGGCGAGATTGACCAAGAGCCAGTTGAAACGGCCGCGCGCGATTTTCCAGACCGAGTCGGACAATTCTTCGTCGCGGGTAACGCCGCCGAGCGCCTTAATGTCTTCTTCCGCCTCCTCCTCGATCACGTCGACGACGTCGTCAAAGGTGATGGCGCCGACCAGCCGGTCGTCGGCGTCGACCACCGGCGCCGCCACCAGGTCGTAGCGCTGGAACAGCCGCGCCACTTCCTCCTGGTCCTCGTCGGCATGCACGCGCCGCCGCTCGGCCTCCATCAGATCGGAAATCGGCACCGGCCGCTTGCTGCGCAACAGCCGGTCAAGCGGCACCGCGCCGAGAAAGCGGCGGGTCTCGTCGGTCACGTAAAGTTCGTAGAAGTGTTCCGGCAGTTCGGCGGTCTCTCGCATATAGTCGATCGCCTGGCCGACATTCCACGTCGGCGGCACGGCGATGAACTCCGTCTGCATATGCCGGCCGGCCGAGTCCTCCGGGTAGTCGAGGCTGCGCTTGAGCGAGACGCGCTCGGGCGGCGGCAACTGCTCGAGGATCTCGGCCTGCTCTTCCTTCGGCAGATCTTCGAGGATCGCCACCGCGTCGTCGGATTCGATGTCGCGCACACCCTCCGCAACGGTTTGCGGCGGCAACTCGTCGAGGATTTCCTCGCGCACCGCGTCGTCGACTTCGGTAAGCGCGGTGAAGTCGAAGTGGATGCCGAGCAGTTCGACCAGGCGCGACCGCTTGTCCGCTTCAAGCGCTTCCAGCACGGCGCCAAGATCGGATTCGTGCAGGCCACCGACCAGGCCGCGCAGGGCCGCCACGTCTGCGGCATCGACGGCGCGGGCGACCTGCCTGACGAAGGCAACGCGGATCGAACCGTCCTTCGTGCGCAGCGGCGGTGCGCTGATTTTTTGCTCGCTCATGCCGGGCTCGGTGATCGAGTGTCAAAGCGCGGCGCTTGTACGCCTTGGCCCTGGGAATAGGCAAATGATTAGCGCATATATTCGCCGCATGACTCACCGCTTTGCCGTCGCCGCCCTCCTAGCCATCGTTCCAATGGCTGCACCGGCCGCGCCCTGCCCGGGCAATCCGGACGCGCTCGGCACCGCGCGCGTGCTTGCGGTCGACGCCAACAGCACGCCGCGGGTCGGCCGCAAGAGTTTTCCCACCACCTTGCCGCTCGGGCGTAAGGAACTGGTGCTCACCTTCGATGATGGACCCTGGTCCGGCACCACACCTAAAGTCCTAGATGCCCTGAAGAACGAGTGTGTGCGGGCTACATTTTTCCTGCTCGGCCGCAATGTCGAAGCGCATCCGGAGATCGCGCGGCGGGAGCTGGCCGAGGGTCACAGTCTCGGCCACCACACGTTTTCACATCCCTTGCTCGCCCGCATGGTGCCGGCCAAAGCGGAAGCCGAGATCGACCGCGGCATCTCCGAAGATGAACTCGTGCTTTACGGC
>DAIMKK010000478.1:0-606 GCA_036721745.1 Pseudolabrys sp.
CTGCTGGCTGACGCCTTCGCGCTTTACGTGAAGACCAAGAATTTTCACTGGCATGTCAGCGGCCGCCATTTCCATGATTATCATCTGATGCTCGACGAGCAATCGGACGCGATTTTCGCCACCACCGATCAATTGGCCGAGCGGGTTCGCAAGCTGGGCGGCACCACCTTGCGCTCGATCGGGCAGATCGGGAAAGCGCAGACCATCAAAGACAACAATGAGAGCTACGTGCCGCCGCGCGAGATGCTGCGCGAGTTGATGGAAGACAACAAGCACATCGCTGCCGCGATGCGCAAAGCCCACAAGCTCTGCGACGATCACTCGGATTCCGGCACCGCCGGATTGCTCGAAACCTTCATCGACGAAACCGAGCGCCGCACCTGGTTCTTGTTCGAGGCCAGCCGCCAGGAAGGCAGCAACGCGGCATAGTACGAAGCCGTCATCGCTGCGTAACGGCTTTGCCGTTATCCGGACAGCGCACAAGCGCCGTCAAGCGAGCCTCGAAGGATGACCTTCGTTGTGTGGCTCATCCTTCGAGACGCCGCGCAAGAGCGCGGCTCCTCAAGATGACGAATGCGTGCCCCGGATGCTGCGCAGCGCCATCAG
>DAIMKK010000478.1:616-2304 GCA_036721745.1 Pseudolabrys sp.
GCCTATCACTACGACAAGGTGGTGAAGAACCACCTCAGCCTGAAAACGCTCGAGGCGCACCTCGCCGAGATCAAGCCGAAGCGGCTAATACTGACACATATGAGCGAGGACATGCTCGCTCGACTCGATACGCTCGCCCACACCGCCGCGAGCGACGGCATGATCGTTGAGTTATGAGTATTTTCTGGTGGCCATCCTTCGAGACGGCGCTTCGCGCCTCCTCAGGATGACGCATGCGTGCCCCGGATGCTGCGCAGCGCCATCAGCGCGTTTACGCGCGTCTTCGACGCGCTATGGCGGTGCGCTGCTGATCCGGGGTCCATTGTGCACCCCGCATCGCCATGGGTCCCGGCTCTGCGGCGCATCGTGAAGTACGCTGCACCGCGTCCGGGACACGAGGAGGATTGCTTCACATTCTCTCTGATGACGCTGTAGACAATGCAGCAAAAAATTAAAACCTTCCGCGGTTTGACGGCACGCGAATGCTTTGGTTAATATTCGCTTAGGCACCTGTACGAATGCCGACGGAAATCACGATCGGCTTTTTAAAAGTCTGCGTTTACCAGAACCTCCGCAGCGACACAGCCTATTCGTTCCGCTTGAGACGGCATGGCCGATTTGATCCATTCACGCACCACGCAGCAGATGACGGCGTCGGGCTTGGCCGGGCTCTTCGGTCTGTTCGCCGGGCTTTGCGCTGTTTTTGCCGGCTGCGTCACCATAAGCGATTGGCACTCCGAGACCACGCAGGCGAGCTGGCCGGTGGTATCGGCGCTCGTCGAGCGGGCCGACGTCGTCGCTTCTGCGCGAACGCCAAAAGACGGCGGCGGAACGGTGTGGAAGCTTCGCTACCGCGTGCGCTACGAGCAAAATGGCGAATCGTCGATGGCAACGCTGACATCGCGCACTGCATTTTCGGAAAACGACGCCGCAAAGCTGCAAGCCTGGGCGGTGCAACACCGCAAGGGCAGCCATATCGATATTCGGGTTGATCCATCCCGGGAAAATCAGGCGGCGTTTGCTTCGACAGAGATATCCGACGCCATCGGCCGAACCCGCACCGATTTTATATTGTTGGTGATTGCCGCGCTCGCATCCGCCGGCATGCTGGCGCTGGCGAAATATTTGAGAGCGCGGGAGGCACGCGCCGCGCCGGCCGCCAGTTTCGATGGCGCGTCCCGCGGAGGCCTCGGCGTCGGGCTTGCCTGTTCCGCGATGGGTCTGCTGTTGGTCGGCCTCGTCATCCATGGCGCGATCCATGCAGATCCGTTCACTGCGGACAGTTTGATGGGTGTGCCGGCCGGCTTGATGTTCGTCTTCGCCGGAATTTTTATGGCCTTGCCGCCTGAATACAAGCAATGGCGCAACTTGCTGGCAACGCTGCTGATCACCTGCTTTGCGCTCACCTTCGATTGGGTTGCCTTCGGCCCCGGCGAGCGCAAGTTCAGCGGCAGCTTTTCGTTCGGCATTGCGGCGACAGGGTTTCAACCCGGCGAACTGTTTGGGCGCGCATCGTTTGGCGTCGGCGCCGTCTTTCTCGATATCTGGGCGATCGCGATGTGGATCGGCCAGTATCGGCGAGCGTTTGGAGGGTCGAGAGGCTCTGAAGCTTCAACCGAGCAAGGTGGCCAAACAGCTAGTTCGGCCGATTCCACAGCCTGACCAGCGGGCCCTTTTCTCCCATCACC
>DAIMKK010000478.1:2314-2675 GCA_036721745.1 Pseudolabrys sp.
CTCTTCGGCAGCTTCACCGCCGGAATGGTCTTCAGTGCCTTCGCGTGATTTTCAGGCGTCGGCAGCGTGACCTGCATCCTGGGGCCGGGCGGATAGGCCCCGATCACGCAAAAATCCCGGCTCGCGGAAAGGCACTGATGCCCGGTGCCGGCGGGCAGGATCGCAACGTCGCCCGCCGCGATCTCGATTTCCTTGCCGCGGTCACCGCCGAAGCGGACTAGCGCATGGCCGCGGGCAACACCCAGCGCTTCGTGAACCGTGGCGTGATAGTGCAGATAATCGTAGACGCCGTTGCGCCACATCTCGCCCCAGCCATTGGCGCCGAACAATCCCTCGATGGTCTTCTCGGGATGGCCGTTAT
>DAIMKK010000479.1:0-2652 GCA_036721745.1 Pseudolabrys sp.
GACCAGGGTCTCGCGCTGGTTGGTGAGTTCGCTGAGCAGATCGCGAATGCGCACTTCGTTGTCGTTATAGGCGCGCTCGAGGGCGGAGACTTCGTTGTGTACCAGCGATTCCAGCTCGGCCGCGCGCGCGAGTGCGCGCTCGACGCCATCGCCCATGGCGGCGACTTCGCGGCGGATGGCCTGACCGACCGTCACGATCTCTTCGCGGGCGGCGGCCTCCGGCTGCGCCAGCCGCATCGCCACCTCGGCCATGGTCTCGGCGACCAGACGCAGGTCCTGCGAACGGCGGAACATGAGCGCGAGCACGAAGAAGAAGATCACCGGCACGGCGATGGCGCAGACGAGGCCGATCCCGGCGGCAAAGCCGCTGCGCGCGGTCGCGAACAGAGGCTCTAATTCGCCGCGGTAGAGATAGGCGGTGGCGAGGAAGCCAGCGGTCCAGATGAAGGAGGCGACGCCAGCGAAAACAAAGGGCATGCGCGCCGGGCGGCGATGCATGGCCTGCAGCATCTGGCCTAGGCTGGCGCGGTCGTCATTGGCGGGACGGCGCGTCAGGGTGCCGTCGGAATCCCAGGTGTCCGACTGCGGCACCTCGTTGAACAGATCGACGGCCGGCGGCGGGGTTTGCTCGGGTTCACTTTCGTCCGTGCGCGCGGCCAGCGGTGCGGCGCGGCGCTCCGGCTGGGTGGCGCTGATCGCTTCCTGGATGGCGAGCAGTGCATCTTCGGTCAGGTCGGGGGTTTTCTGCGGGATATTCACCATTCGGTCGTCGCCTCGTCATTACGCGTACCATTGAGGTTCGAACCGTCCGCTTGACGGGTCGCACCTACGGGCGGGAATCCACGGGGCCGCGAGTACCCAAAATCATGCTTTATTTCGCGCGCCTGCCATCCTATCGGCTTGGCATTGCGAAAGAAACCGCGAGATTCAGGACTTTTTCATCATCGTTAACTTCCTATTAACCATGACATTTCCGCCCCGGATACGTGGGGATTACAGCGCCCATTAACTACGCCATGGAAACCCGGCCCACGGGCGGTCGCGCATTTACCCGGTTTTGGTCCCGTGCAGGTCACAGTGCGCGGCGACAGAAGGGCCGCAGAGCCCTCGGGAGGGTTTCATGGCGCAACTCGCGACCAAGATCATCGACCAGGAACCGGCCGCGCCGGCCGCGGCAATCGACCTCGGCCAGCTCGCGCGCATGACGCTGGGCGACCGCAGCCTCGAGCGCGAGATCCTGCAACTGTTCGACCGGCAAGCCGGCCTGCTGCTCGCCCGCATGCATACCGGAGAGCCGGTGGTCGTGGCGACACTCGCGCATACGCTGAAAGGGTCGGCTGCGAGCATCGGCGCGGCCGGCGTGGTGCTCGCCGCCGCAGCGGTCGAACAGGCCGCCAGCGCGGCCGATCGCGATGTCGCTGTCGTCCGGCTCGCCACGGCCATCGACGAGGCATGTGCGGCGATCGAAGGGCTGCTGGGCGCGTTGGAGGGATAGCATCCCTGGCGGAATGATTATATACGGGGCGCCGCCTAGCGCTAATTCCGGCGCAACTTCCCGCACCCGTCCGCCATGCCCAAGATCACTTACATCGATTCCAGCGGAACCACCCGCACGGTCAACGCCGAGCTCGGCGCAACCGTGATGGAGACCGCGATCCGCAACAACATTCCCGGCATCGAGGCGGAATGCGGCGGCGCCTGCGCCTGCGCCACCTGCCACGTCTATATCGATGAGGCCTGGCGCGCCAAGACCGGCGAGCCGTCGCCGATGGAAGAGGACATGCTCGATTTCGGCTACGACGTGCGGCCGAACTCGCGGCTGTCGTGCCAGATCAAAGTCTCCGACGAGCTCGACGGACTGGTGGTGCGAACGCCGGAGAAGCAGGCTTAAGTTCTCCTCTCCCGCTCATTCCCGCGTAAGCGGGAATCCAGAGTCCCAAGCTAAATATCGAGAAGGCTGGGTCCCCCGCTTTCGCGGGGACGAGCGGGTTTTGGTTACGACTTCATTCCCGCCGGCGCGACCTGCGACGACGTCAGCCCCAGCTCGTCGAACGCCTGGCGCACCAGGCCGGAGGCTTTCGCTTCCTCGATGAACTTCGTGACGTAAGCGAGCGCGTCCGGTCTGCCTTTGGGCACCGCCACCGAGGTGGTCGAATTCAAAAATCCGCCGTCGAGGATACGCGAGCCGGGCACTTTCGGCGCCAATCCGGTGAGCGACTCACGAGAGAACGCCAGCGCGTCCACCTCGCCGCCGCGCAGCGCCGCCACCGCGGCGTCGGTCTTATCGAAACTGACGTGGGTGGCATTGGGCGCGGTCTTGTTTGAGGTACGGAAGGTCGCGGTATTGGCGACGCCGCCGATGCGCACGCCGGCGCTGTTGGCGGCGGCGACCGAGGCGATCTTCGCCGAAGGACCCACCAGGTAGGTGCTTTGCAGCAGGTGATAGGCGTTGCCGAAATCGACGAATTTCTTGCGCTCCTCGTCGACCGGCAGGAAGGCCACGTCCCATTTGTTGTCGGCGGCCGAATTCTGGATTTCACCGGAGCCGTTGTGGACGACCAGTTCGACCGGAACGCAGCTCGACCGGGACGCCCAGCCGCCGCCCGAGTTCGCGCGCGAGATCGGGGGTGATGCCTTTGGGCTGGCCGGTGG
>DAIMKK010000480.1:0-2644 GCA_036721745.1 Pseudolabrys sp.
GGCGACGCAGCGCATGCCGTTGCCGCAGGCGCCGGCCTCCGAACCGTCATTGTTGTAGATGCGGATGAAGGCGTCGGTGCCGGGCGTGCGCGGCGGATAAAGCGCCATGAGTTGGTCAAAAGGGGCGCCTTCGGGTACAGCCGCTGCGCGCGCCTCCTCGGGCGCAATAGCGCCGCCGCGCGCGCGCAGATCGACCACGACGATCTCATTGCCGATGCCGTTCATCTTCACGAAGGATTGGTTGGCGAGCACACCCAAATCATCGCCTATCAATTCGGCTAGGACGGGGCCTTTGCCCGCCTTTCGCCCGGTTTATATGGCGAATAAACGCCGATTGGCCAGAGGCGTATGATAGCATGCCGCAAATTGCCGGGAACGCCGCACTTAAAGAACGGAGACCCCCTGATGTCGTGCATGCGCATTGCGACGCCTGTCTTGCTCGCATTGGCCTTCGCTTTGGCCGCGAGCCCGGCGCCGGCGCAACGCGCCGCGCCAAATGGATTAGATGCGCCGGCGCCGCTGCAACCGGGCGATGCCTTCGGCGAGGAAGTGACGCTGCCGGAACGGACGATCGTTTACCTAAAGGGCCAAAGCAAATGGGATGCCGCCTTCGAAACGCTGGTGGACGCCTTCAAGTCGCTCGGCGAGTATCTCGACAAGCAGGGCATCAAGCCGGCCGGCGCGGCCATAACCATCTACACCGAGACCGACGATGCCGGCTTTGCATTCAAGGCCGCGGTGCCGATCGCGGCGGTGCCGGAAAATCCGCCGAAGGGCGACATCGCCATCGGCCAGGCGCCATCCGGCAAAGCGCTCAAATTCGTCCACCGCGGCTCCTACGATGCGATGGACTCGACCTACGAGGCGATCACCAACTATCTCGACGACAAGCATCTCGAGGCGAAAGACCTGTTCATCGAGGAATATGTTACCGATCCGGTAAAGACCGACGCGGACCATTTGGTGGTCAACGTTTTCGTTCCGGTGAAATGAAGGTGAGATGACGATGTCGATATCGCGTGTTTTGTTCTGCATTCTCGTAATCGCCACCGCGGCGGCGCCGGCGTCCTTCTCGGCGCAAGCCGCCGAGAAGATCGATAAACTGGTGACGGTCACCGGCGAGGGTAAAGTCGTGACGGTGCCCGATAACGCGGTGATCCGCCTCGGCGTCTCCAGCCAGGCTAAGACCGCCCGGGCGGCCAGCGATGCCAACGCCAAAGAGATGACCGTCGTACTGGCGGCGATCAAGGAAAGCGGCGTCGCCGATCGCGATATCCAGACCACCTCGCTGTCGCTGCAGCCACAATACGATCCGAAACAGACCGGCGCCGCGCACCTGATTGGCTTCCAAGTGAGCAATCAGGTCACAGTCAAGATCCGCGACGTCGGCAGATTGTCCGCCGTTCTCGATCGCGCGATCGCGGCTGGCGCCAACGAGATGTCGGGCATCGAATTCGTCGTGTCGGAGCAGGCCAAGCTGCTTGACCAGGCCCGCACCGCGGCCATCGCCGACGCCCGCCGCAAGGCCGAGCTCTATGCCAATGCAGCCGGCATGAAAGTCGGCCGCGTCATGGCAATCGCGGAAGAGGGCTCGGCTCCGTCGCCGCACCTGTACCAGCCGATGCGCGCAGGCGCGGCGCCCGCGATCGCCCCCGGCGAGCAGACGCTGCGAGCCGTGGTTACGGTCAGCTACGAATTGACGTCGTAAATGGGCGAGCGTGACTGACCGGGTACGGCACTGATGCGTTCGTCCATTTGGATGGGAATCCTCATTGGCTCGACGATCGGGGGAATGATCCCCTGGCTTTGGGGTGACGGCATGCTCTCCTATTCGTCGGTCATACTGAGCGGCGTTGGCGCTTTGGTGGGGCTGTGGGTTGGGTTTAAAATCGCGTCCTAAGGGCCAAAATCAGCGCTATTTGGCGCGCCTTGACTTGAAAGCGGCCCAACCCTAGGTTCCGCCCGCTCTTGCTAAAGACTTGAAATTCAAGCTTCGCCGCCCGGTCCCTGAGAGGCCGGAGGCCACCGCCCGACAGCGCAATGCGCCCTCGGGCGTAAAGGTGTTTTGAGGATGTTCGACAACCTATCGGAAAGGCTTGGCGGTATTCTCGACCGCCTCACCCGCCGCGGCGCGCTCAGCGAAGCCGACGTCGACGCGGCGCTGCGCGAAGTGCGCCGGGCGCTGCTCGAGGCCGACGTCGCGCTCGACGTGGCGCGTGCTTTCACCGACAACATCAAGAAGCAGGCGGTCGGCGTCGAGGTGATGAAATCGGTCACCCCCGGCCAGATGGTCGTCAAGATCGTGCACGACCAGTTGGTCGCCACGCTCGGCGCCGATAGTCAAGGCATCGATCTTGCCGCCGCGCCGCCGGTTGCCATCATGATGGTCGGCCTACAGGGCTCCGGCAAAACCACCACCACCGCGAAAGTCGCCCGCCGCCTCACCGACCGGCAGAAGAAGAAAGTCTTGATGGCCTCGCTTGACGTGCGACGGCCGGCCGCGATGGAGCAGCTTGCCGTGCTCGGCCGTGAAGCGGGCATCGACACGCTGCCGGTGGTCGAAGGTCAACAACCACCACAAATTGCCAAGCGCGCACTCGAAGTCGCCCGCCTCGGCGGCTACGACGTGGTGCTGCTCGACACC
>DAIMKK010000481.1:0-2623 GCA_036721745.1 Pseudolabrys sp.
AACCTCGTCTTCGATGATCATCTGGCCGCGCTCGAGCGCGACTCGAAAAAAAACGGCACCAACGGAGCAGACGTCGATTTCGCTCTGCTGCTCGACGGCCTGGAAGCCGAGCGCGAGCAAGGCATCACCATCGACGTCGCTTACCGCTATTTCTCCACGCCGCGCCGCGCTTTCGTCGTCGCCGATACGCCGGGCCACGAGCAATATACCCGCAATATGGCGACCGGCGCGTCGAATGCCGAGCTCGCGGTCCTGCTGGTGGACGCGCGCAAGGGGCTGCTGAATCAGACACACCGCCACGCGATCATCGCGAGCCTGCTGGGCATTCGCCACGTCGTTCTTGCCGTGAACAAGATCGATCTCGTCGGGTTTGATCGGGCCGTGTTCGAGGAGATTTCGGCGAACTTCAACCGCTTTGTCGGCGGGCTTGGCTTCAAGGACATCAAAGCGATCCCGGTGTCAGCGCGCTACGGCGACAATGTCTCATCGCGCAGCGAGCGGACGCCCTGGTATTCCGGGCCGCATCTGCTCCACTATCTCGAAACCGTCGACGTCGAGGACGACCGCGCCGGCAAGCCGTTTCGTATGCCGGTGCAATGGGTCAATCGGCCCAATGCCGATTTCCGCGGCTTTTCCGGCACCGTCGCCAGTGGCAGCGTCAATGCGGGCGATGAGATCGTGCTGCTGCCCTCGGGACGGGCGACCAAAATCATGGCGGTGCTGGGGCCTTCCGGCGACACCGGCGCCGCACAAGCCGGGGATAGCGTTACCCTTACGCTTGCTGATGAAATCGATGTGACACGCGGCGACATGTTCGCCGCGCCGCGCGACCGGCCGCAAGTCGCCGACCAGTTCGCGGCGCATCTGGTGTGGATGTCGGCGGAAAATCTTTTCCCCGGCCGGTCCTACCTGATGAAGATCAACAACGGCACGCTGCCGGCGACCGTGACCGAACTCAAGCACCAGATCGACGTCACGACGCTGTCGAAACTCGCCGCCAAGACGTTGGCGTTGAACGAGGTGGGCGTGTGTAACTTATCTGTCGCGCGGCCGGTCGTGTTCGACGCTTACGCGGACAACCGCGATACCGGCGCCTTCATCTTGATCGACCGTTATTCCAACGAAACGGTTGCCGCCGGGATGATCGATTTCGCACTGCGCCGCGCGACCAATATTCACCATCACCATCATCTGGTGAGCAAGACCGGCCGTATGAACCTCATGCACCACCGTCCGGCGGTCTTGTGGTTCACCGGTCTACCGGGCTCGGGCAAGTCGACGATAGCGAACTTGGTCGAAGCCGCGCTGCACGCGCGCGGTGCGCATACCGTGATATTGGACGGCGACAATGTGCGGCATGGATTGAACAAGGACCTCGGCTTCACCGAGCCTGACCGGGTGGAGAACATCCGGCGCATCGGCGAGGTGGCCAAGTTGATGACCGACGCCGGCCTCATCGTGCTTTGCTCGTTCATCTCGCCGTTCCGCGCCGAGCGCCGCATGGTGCGGGAATTGCTCGACAGTGGCGAATTCATCGAAGTCTTTGTCGACACGCCCCTCGACCAATGCATCGCGCGCGATCCCAAGGGTTTGTATCGGCGCGCGCTCGTCGGCGAGATCAAGAATTTCACCGGCGTCGACCAGCCCTATGAGGTGCCGGAAAACCCCGAACTCCATCTTCTGGCCGGAGCCAAGAAACCCGATCGGCTGGCGAACGAAGTGGTCGAAACGCTGCTGCAGCGCGGGATTTTGTAGCGCGGATTAGGCCTCGTTCGCGTGGCAACATTCGCATCCGATATTGATCGAAATCAAGATCGCGCGTTGCGGCCTCCTTATTATATTTAAACTTACGAATATGACATTGCGCGGCCCGTCCAGGCGCGCAGCGCATTGCATGGAGATCGCAGATGACCAATTGGCCGGAGCAAACGAAAGACCTAAGCGCGCATTTGCGAACATTGCGGAGCGGTACGCCCGAGGTCATGAAGGTGTTCTCCGGTCTCGCGCAAGCCGCGCTTGCTCCCAAGGCGCTCGATTGCAAGACCAAAGAGCTGATCGCGCTCGGCATCGCGGTGGCGATACGGTGCGACGACTGCATCGGCTTTCACGTCAAGGCCGCATTGGAGCAAGGCGCATCACGCGATGAAGTGCTGGAGACGCTCGGCATGGCCGTTTACATGGGTGCCGGCCCGTCGGTCATGTACGCCAGTCACGCCCTGGATGCATTCGAACAATTCAAAGATGCTGCGGCTAAACCGGTCGTCACGGCGGCTTGATTAGTTGAGAATTTTCAAGCGCCGGCATTAACTGCGCTTATAAATATCTTCGATGCGCTCGATGTCGTCCTCGCCGAGATAGCTGCCGGTCTGCACCTCGATCAATTCAAGCGGGATTTTTCCCTTGTTGGCCATGCGGTGCACGCTGCCGATCGGAATATATACCGACTCGTTTTCATGCACGTTTTGAATCGTATCGGCGATGGTGACCTCGGCGGTGCCGCGCACAACCACCCAGTGCTCGGAGCGGTGCCGGTGCTTCTGCAGCGACAGCACGCCGCCGGGGATCACAACGATGCGCTTGACCTGGAAGCGCTCGCCCATGTCGATCGACTCGTAATAGCCCC
>DAIMKK010000482.1:0-2617 GCA_036721745.1 Pseudolabrys sp.
AATTTCAGTGATTACTGGATGCCCGCTTTCGCGGGCATGACAAACAGAACTAGCTCTTCCGCCGCAAGCGCACCACCACGTCCACGCGCGCGACCTCAAAGCCTTCCGGCGCGGCCGGGGTCTTGCCGACGACCACGTCGGCGGCGGAGATATCGACCAATTCGTCCCGCCCTTCGATGAAGAAGTGATGATGGGTGGTCGTGTTGGTATCGAAGTAAGCCTTCGAGCCGTCGACCGCCAACTGGCGCAGCAGGCCGACCTCGGTGAACTGGTGCAGCGTGTTGTAGATGGTGGCGAGCGACACCGGCACCTTAGCGCGGGTCGCCTCTTCGTAAAGCATTTCGGCGGTGAGGTGGCGGTCGCCTTTGCCGAACAGCAGCCAGCCGAGCGCCATGCGCTGGCGCGTCGGCCGCAAGCCGACCTGGCGCAGCATCGTCTTCACGTCATGCCACGGGCAGCCGGTGAACTCGGAGCGATCGGCTGTCGCGACCGGCGCTGCGGCGGTCTTGGCGGAAGGGAATACCATGGTACTCACTTGGCTCATTGATTGAGTCGACACCCACACCCGGCGGGCGGAAAAATCGTTTCAGTTGCGACATATACGCATTAGCAGGCCTAGATGCAACTCTCTCGCAATTATCGGAACGGCCGCAATATCGCGGTATTCCGGCAGGAAAGTTGTCCAAGCCGCGTGGTTTCGCCATCTTTGCCCGCTTCCTTCGGTGTGTTACGAATCCGCGCATGGGATTTCAGACAGCAGGCCCGCCGAGCGGGGATAGCGCGCTAATGGACACCAAGCGTCACAGCTTCGAGTACGAAGACCTTCTTGCCTGTGGGCGTGGGGAGCTGTTCGGGCCGGGTAACCCCCAGCTGCCGCTGCCGCCGATGCTGATGTTCGACCGCATTTCGGAAATAGCCGAGCAGGGCGGCGAGCATGGCAAAGGCATGATCCGCGCCGAGCTCGACGTGAAACCCGACCTCTGGTTTTTTCTCTGTCACTTCAAGGGCGATCCGGTGATGCCGGGTTGTCTCGGGCTCGACGCGCTGTGGCAAATGGTCGGCTTTTTCCTCGGCTGGCTCGGTTCGCCGGGCAAAGGCCGCGCGCTCGGTCTGGGCGAGGTCAAGTTTTCCGGGCAAGTACTGCCGACGGTGAAAAAAGTCGTCTACGGCGTCGACTTCAAACGGGTGATGCGCTCGAAGCTGGTGCTCGGCGTCGCCGACGGCTGGCTTTCGGCGGATGGCAACGTGATCTACCGGGCCTTCGACCTCAAAGTCGGCCTGTTCAAGCAAGACGACGCGCTGCAGCCGAGCAGCGCTTGAACAGGATCCCCGGTCTTGCACGGGTGCCTGAGGCGGCCCAAGTGTAAGCAATCGTGGTTCGACCGATCATCGGCAATTCCCGGCGTGAATGAGGGTATGCGGCAATGAGACGGGTCGTCGTCACCGGGATGGGCATCGTCTCATCCATCGGCAATAATACGCAGGAAGTTCTGGCCAGCCTGCGCGAGGCCAAATCGGGCATTTCGCGCGCGGAGGACTACGTCCGGCTCGGCTTCCGCTGCCAGGTGCAGGGCATGCCGACGCTCGATCCGTCCACGTCGGTCGATCGCCGGGCCATGCGCTTCCTCGGCGGCGGCGCCGCCTGGAACCATGTCGCCATGGAGCAGGCGATCCGCGATTCCGGAGTCGAGGACAAAGACATTTCCAACGAGCGCACCGGCATTGTGATGGGCTCGGGCGGCCCATCCGCGCGCGCGATCGTCGAAGCCGCCGACACCACGCGCAGCAAAGGTCCCAAGCGCGTCGGCCCGTTCGCGGTGCCGAAAGCGATGTCGTCCACCGCCTCGGCGACGCTCGCGACCTGGTTCAAGATCAAGGGCGTGAACTATTCGATCTCGTCGGCCTGCGCGACCTCCAATCACTGCATCGGCAATGCTTCCGAAATCATTCAGTGGGGCAAGCAGGATATGATCTTCGCCGGCGGCTGCGAAGAGCTGGACTGGACGCTCTCGGTGCTGTTTGACGCCATGGGCGCGATGTCGTCGAAATACAACGACACGCCAGCGAAGGCCTCGCGCGCCTACGACGTGGACCGTGACGGCTTCGTGATCGCCGGCGGCGCCGGCGTTTTGGTGCTGGAAGAACTCGAACACGCCAAGGCACGCGGCGCCAAGATCTACGCCGAGGTCGTCGGCTATGGCGCGACCTCCGACGGTTACGATATGGTGGCGCCCTCGGGCGAGGGCGCGGTGCGCTGCATGAACATGGCGCTCGCCACCTGCAAGACGCCGATCGATTACATCAATCCGCACGCCACAGCGACGCCGGTCGGCGATCTCAAGGAGATCGAGGCGATCCGCGGCGTATTCGGCGCGAAGTGTCCGCCGATCTCCGCCACCAAGTCGCTGACCGGCCATTCGCTCGGCGCGGCCGGGGTGCAGGAGGCGATCTATTCGCTGCTGATGATGAACAACGGCTTCATCTGCGAGAGCGCCAATATCGAAAATCTCGATCCGGCTTTCGCTGACATGCCGATCATGCGCGAGCGCAAGGACAACGTGACGCTTGGCGCGGTGCTGTCGAACTCGTTCGGCTTCGGCGGCACCAATGCCTCGGT
>DAIMKK010000483.1:0-1073 GCA_036721745.1 Pseudolabrys sp.
CCTGCGCCACCGCGCGCAATCCGAATTTGGCGCTGGCGAAGGCTGCAAAGCCGCTGCCGCCGCGCAGGGAGGCGGTAGCGCCGGTGAAGAAGATGTTGCCCTGGCCACGCGGCACCATCAGCCGCGCCGATTCGCGTCCGGTCACAAAGCCTGCCCAGCAGGCCATTTCCCAGACCTTGCGGAACACCCGGTCGGTGGTCTCCAGGATCGGAAAGTTGACGTTGGCCCCGACGTTGAAGATGCAGACTTCGAGCGGCGCGCGCCTGTCGGCGTCGTCAAGGAATGCCGCGGTCTCGCCCTCCTTGCGCGCGTCGAGCGCGCGCGCGACGATCGATCCGCCTGATGCCTCGATCTCGCTCACCAGCGGCTCGAGCTTGGCGCCGTCGCGTCTCCCTGCGAATACGGTGAAGCCCTCGGCGGCGAATTTCCTGGCGATCTCGGCGCCGATATAATCGCCGGCGCCAATCACCGCGGCCGTTGCGTTGCGTTTTTGCATTCGATGTGCTCCATGCCCCCGTCATTGCGAGGAGCAAAGCGACGAAGCAATCCACTGCGGAATCAAACGGCAGAATGGATTGCTTCGCTTCGCTCGCAATGACGGCGTCATTTCCCCGAAACCAATTCCTCGACCTCGCGCAACTGCTCCTTGCCGAAAAACATTTCGGTGCCGACGAAGAAGGTGGGCGAGCCGAACGCGCCGCGGTCGACGGCTGCTTGCGTGTTCGCGATCAGCTTCGCCTTGACGTCGGGCTCTTGCGCGCGCGCCAACAATTTTGCCGCGTCAAGGCCGGATGCCGCAAAAGCCTTGAGCGCCACTTCGGGATCGTCCATTTTCTTGGGCTCGCCCCACATGTGATGAAACGCCGCGTCAACGTATTTCTCGAATACGCCCTCGAGCTGCGCGGCGACGGCGGCGCGCATCAAATTGAGGGTGTTGACCGGAAAGAACGGGTTCCATGTATAGGGCTTGACGTGAAAGCGCTTCACGAAGCGGTCGGTCTCCAGCGCGTGAAACTCGCGCTTGTTCTTGATGCCGGCAAGGGATTCGGCGGGGGATTTGTTGTTGGTGGCCT
>DAIMKK010000483.1:1083-2617 GCA_036721745.1 Pseudolabrys sp.
CGGGGCGGTTGAGCTCACGGCGGTCTCCCTGATGTGGCGGGCTCTTATATGATCGCTATCATTTCAACCAGCCTATCGGTCCGCGTCCGCGGGATCAACCGGCCGTGCTCTCGCGCGAAGCCGCGGGCTCGAACGCTGCTGCTGCGAGCCGGCGCGCGTGGTCGCGCACGTCGGCGGGCCAGGTTGCCGTCCACGCCTCGAATCGCCCGGCATCGCCTGCGAACAGCGCGCGCGCCACTTCCTCGTAGTGCGGCTTGTTTTCCGCCATCGCCGCGATGAAGCGATAGGCCGCTTCCTGCGCGAGCCTGATCCGGTCCCTGTCCTTGTTGGCGCGCCGTGCCTCGTCGACCAGCTTGCGCAGCGCGACCGACGCGCCGCCGCTCTGCTGCGCCAGCCATTCCCAGTGCCGCGGCAGCAGCGTGACTTCGCGCGCGACCACGCCGAGTTTCGGACGGCCGGGACCGCGCGGCGCGGCCTGCGCCGTCTCCTCCATTGCGGCGGGCGAGACAGTGCTCGCCGGCAGTCGCGCCAGAACATCGTCGATAGTGCCACGAAAATCGATCTCGATCGGGCCGCTGGTGGTGCCGTCGAACACCAGGACCGACGCATCCTTGCGCCGGTCGAGCATCTCCTTGGCCGCGCTGATAACCTCGCGGAGGTTGCCGGACGCGATGCGGCGGTCGCCATCAAAGGCGATGTAAGCGGTCTCCGACGCCGGGTTCATTGCAAAACTCCTGATTTCTCGCCCAGATATTATCCGGGTAAATTGCTTTCGTCAATAACATCCGGGTAATATAGGCACGCCGGGGCATCTCGACTTTCCAGCGTCCGGCTGGCACGACCAAGCGCGCCGCAAAAAGCGCCACGTCCGGGGGACCGCCATGCTCACCGTCCATCATCTCAACAATTCCCGCTCCCAGCGCGTATTGTGGCTGCTGGAAGAACTTGGGCTTGCCTACGAGATCGTCCGCTATCAGCGTCAGTCCGACATGCGCGCGCCGGCGGAGCTGCGCGCTGTGCATCCGCTCGGAAAATCGCCCGTCATCACCGACAACGGCAACACCATCGCGGAATCAGGCGCGATCGCCGAATATATCATCGACACCTATGGCGACGGGCGGCTGATCCCGCCGCCCAAGACACCCGAGCGGCGGCGCTACACCTATTGGCTGCACTACGCCGAGGGCTCGGCGATGCCGCCGCTGTTGCTAAAACTCCTGTTCACGCTGATGCCGAAGCGCGCGCCGGCGCTGCTGCGCCCGCTGGTGCGCAAGGTCGCCAATCAGGCGCTGACCACGCTGGTCAATCCGCAGCTCAAGCAGCACATGGCGTACTGGGAAGGCGAACTCGGCAACAGCGAATGGTTCGCCGGCAGTGAATTCACCGCCGCCGACATCCAGATGAGCTTTCCGCTCGAAGCCGCCGCGGCGCGCGGCGGACTTGAACAGGGTCACCCCAGGGCGATGGCATTTCTCGATCGCATTCACGCCCGCCCGGCCTATGCCCGCGCGCTTGAAAAGGGCGGGCCGTACAG
>DAIMKK010000484.1:0-2611 GCA_036721745.1 Pseudolabrys sp.
CAACTTTGATCAGCGCATTCCAGCCAGCATGACAGAGTGCGGCGAACAAGACAGCCAGGAAGACGATGTTTTCCAACGCCTAGCCCTTCGCCGCCGCCGGCGCCCACAGTTTGGGGCCGGCGCGCGCATATTGCGGTGGGCGGGCGACGTCGGCGCCGAGCGCCTTGGCGGCGTGCCAGCCCCAATGCGGATCGTCGAGGAAGCAGCGCGCCATCGACACCAGGTCGGCCTCGCCCTTGGCCACGATCGCCTCGGCATGTTCGGGCTTGACGATCAGGCCGACCGTGCGCGTCGCTATGCCGGCCTCTTTTTTCACCCGCGCGGCGATCGGCACGTTGTAGCCGGGCTCGCTCGGGTTGCGGATATCGGCGGCGACGCCGCCCGACGAGATACAGATGAAGTCGAGGCCCTCAGCCTTAAGCGCATTGGCAATCGCCACCGCGTCGTCGGGGGTGAGCCCGCCCTCGCGCCAGTCGCTGCCGGTGATGCGCGCGCCGAGCGGCACGCCCTTCGGCACAACGCTACGCACCGCGCGCGCGATCGAGAGCGGAAAGCGCAAGCGATTTTCAAATGAACCGCCATATTGGTCGGTGCGCTTGTTGGAGACCGGCGACATAAAGCCGTGCGCCAGATAGCCGTGCGCCATGTGAAGCTCGATCTCGTCGAAGCCGATGCGCAAAGATCGCTGCGCGGCGCTGACGAATGCCGCGCGCACGCGTTCCATGTCCGCTTCGGTCACTTCGCGCGGCGTGTGCCAGCCCACGCCGAACGGAATGGGAGAAGCCGCCATGGTCGGCCATGGATCGGCTTCGGCTTTCAGCGCGCCGCCGCCCTCCCAGGGGCGCTGCGCCGAGCCCTTGCGGCCGGAATGGGCGAGCTGGATGCCGAACTTCGCGGTGCCGACGCGGCGCGCTGAATGCATCACGTGCGCCAGCGCGGCTTCGTTGTCGTCGGAATAAAGCCCGAGGCAGCCATGGGTGATGCGGCCATGACGCTCGACATGGGTCGCTTCCACCACCACCAGCGAAGCCCCGGAATTCGCCAGCATGCCGAGATGCATCAGATGCCAGTCGTTGGCGCAGCCGTCTCCGCCCGAATACTGGCACATCGGCGAGACCACGATGCGGTTGGCAAGTTCGAGGCCGGCCAAGGAGAATGGCGAGAAAAGGGCGCTGCTCATGGGACGGATACTCTCAAAGGGGGAGCGCGCTCAGCGCTGCTGGATGGACTTGCGGAAGCCAATGATGGCACCGGCATCGTCGGCGTCAAACTTGAATTCCGGCGTGTCCGGGGCCGGAGCGCTCTCAGGCGGCGGGGCGCAGATCGTTTTTGTCGGCAGCCGCGGCCGGCGGCGCCTGATGAGCCAGCTTTTTCCAAAGTCTGACGGCGCCGATCACGTCGCGCATGCGCACGGCAAGACTCTCCTTTGTGTAATAATGCTGCCAGCGGCCACTCTGATAGAGCTCGATATAGTAACGCAGCCGGCGCTCGGCGAGATCGAGCCATTTGCGCGATATCGCATCGAAACGAGCTGCGCCTGGCATGGCCGGCATGCGTGGTCCGTGGCGTGCGCTGAACCGGCAACCGACGGGTGCGATTCAGCATGTGCACAATGACGCCGACGCGTACCTGTGGATAACTCGTGCCGTGTAAGCTGATTCGCGAATGTTTTAAATAGCCTATGCCGCCTCGCCCGCCATGCGCCGCCCGCCGCGTTAGCCCTTGAACTTCTTGGCCAAGGCATCGGCATTCTTGGCGAGCAGGCCGACATCGGCACCGACCGCCACGAACAGGTAGCCCCAGTCAATATAGCGGCGGGCTTCTTCCTCGTTGCCGGTCAGCATGCCGGCCGGCTTGCCGAGCGCTTTGAGCCGCGTCACCGCATCTTTCATCGCCGCCTGCGCCTCCGGATGCTGCGGATTGCCGAGATGGCCGAGCGAGGCCGCGAGATCGGACGGCCCGATGAACACGCCGTCGATACCGTCGACCTTGGCGATCGCTTCGAGATTGTCGAGCGCGATGCGGGTCTCGACCTGCACCAGCACGCAGATTTCCGCGTTAGCTTTGGTCAGGTAGCCCGGCACGCGGCCGTAGCGGCTGGCACGCGCCGCCACCGACACGCCGCGAATGCCCTGCGGCGGAAAGCGCGTGGAGGCGACCGCGCGTTTCGCCTCCTCAACGTTCTGGACATAAGGGAACAGCAGCGTCTGCGCGCCGATGTCGAGGCAGCGCTTGGCCAGCACCGCGTCGTTCCACGCCGGGCGAATGATCGGCGTCGCGCTGCCGGCCTGGATCGCCTGCAATTGCGTGACCAGGTCGGGGATTTCGTTCGGCGAATGCTCGGTGTCGAGCAGGATCCAGTCGAAGCCGCTATCAGAAATGATTTCGGCCGCGATGTTGCTGCACAGACTCGACCACAGGCCGATCTGAAGTTTCCCGGCCGCGAGCGCAGCTTTGAAGGCATTGCGTGGCATTTCCGGCATAATGGTCCTCAAATGAATTGAATGGCGATGCCGCCGAGCGGGCCGTAATCGGCGTGGATGGTATCGCCTTTTTGCGCGAACACGACGCGGGTGAACGAGCCGGCGAGCACGATGTGGCCGGGCTCAAG
>DAIMKK010000485.1:0-2601 GCA_036721745.1 Pseudolabrys sp.
CGAAACGGGCCAGTCGCCGCAGATCATGGTGATCGGCTGTTGCGATTCGCGCGTCTCGCCGGAGGTGATCTTCGACGCCAGCCCCGGCGAGCTGTTCGTCGTGCGCAACGTCGCCAATATCGTGCCCCCTTACGCGCCGGACGAGCGCACACACGGCGTATCGGCGGCGCTCGAATTCGGCGTCGGCGTGTTGCGCATCCAGCACATCGTGGTGCTCGGCCATGCCCGCTGCGGCGGCGTGCGCGCCTTCGCGGAGGAGCGCGAACCGCTGTCGCCGGGCGATTTCATTGGCAAATGGATGGCGTTGATGACGCCGGCCGCCGAGAAGCTTGGGCCGCCCGGCAAGCTGTCGCCGGCCGACTATCTCACGCGGCTTGAACAAGCCAATATCGCCAACAGCCTCGACAACCTGATGACCTTCCCGCACCTCGCCAGACTGATCGAGAAAGGCAAGATCGCGACCCACGGCGCCTATTTCGGCGTGGCCACCGGCGATCTGTCGGTGCTGGACAAGTCGACCGGACAATTCGTGCCGGTCAGGCGCGCGACCTGATTACGCCGCCTTGCGCTTGGCCTGGATCAGCTTGCGGTTGATCAGCACTTCCGCGATCTGCACGGCGTTGAGCGCGGCACCTTTGCGCAGATTGTCCGACACCACCCAGATCTCCAGACCGTTGTCGACGGTCGCGTCGGTGCGGATGCGGCTGATGTAAGTGGCGTCCTCGCCGACGCATTCGTACGGCGTCACGTAGCCGCCGGGTTCATGCTTGTCGATCACCAGGCAGCCGGGTGCGCTGCGCAGAATGGTACGCGCTTGCTCGACGCTGATCGGCTTTTCGAACTCGATGTTCACCGCTTCGGAATGGCCGACGAACACCGGCACGCGGACACAAGTCGCCGTGAGCTTGATCTTGTGATCGAGAATCTTCTTGGTCTCGACCACCATCTTCCATTCTTCCTTGGTGTAGCCGTCCTCCATGAACACGTCGATGTGCGGGATGACGTTGAAGGCGATCCGCTTGGGAAACTTCTTGGTCTCGACCTCGCCGAGCGTGAACACCGCCTTGGTCTGCGAGAACAGCTCGTCCATCGCCTCCTTGCCGGCGCCCGACACTGATTGATAGGTCGCCACCACCACGCGCTTGATCGTGGCCTTGTCGTGCAGCGGCTTGAGCGCGACCACCAGCTGGGCGGTCGAGCAGTTCGGATTGGCGATGATGTTCTTCTTGCGAAAGCCAACGACCGCGTCGGCGTTCACCTCCGGCACGATCAGCGGCACGTCCGGGTCCATGCGCCAGGCCGAGGAGTTGTCGACGACCACGGCGCCCTTGGCCGCGATCTTGGGCGACCATTCCTTCGACACCCCGCCGCCCGCCGACATCAGGCAAATGTCGACGTCGGAGAAATCGTAGTGATCGAGCGCCTTCACCTTCAGCGTCTTGTCGCCGAACGAGCATTCCTGGCCCACGCTCTTGCGCGAGGCGAGCGCCACCACCTCGTCGGCAGGGAAGCTCCGCTCGGCCAGAATGTTGAGCATCTCGCGCCCGACATTGCCGGTGGCACCGACCACGGCGACCTTGTAACCCATTGTTAACGCTCCAAAATAAATTCCGCACTGCACCCAGCCCAGGCACAACCGGATGGCAGGGCTTCTAAGCGAGAACTAAGGGGAAGACAACGGCGACATGATGGAGAAATGGCCGTGCATCCGGCCTTGCATTCTTGGCGCGACGAACTGCCAGCCGCATTCGTGCAGGGGCTCGCGGCCCTGTGCGGGCTGGCTGTGCTGTCGGTATTTTGCGCCTGGATATTCCAATCGCCAAAAACGATTAGTGTCATCACACCGAAACATCAATCGGACTGGATCGAGATCGAGCGGCCGTTCCCGGCTTTCGCACTATCGATCCCGGAAGCCGCCGATGTGCCGTCGAGCTATGCCATTCGCCGCCACGCCGAGGGCGCCGGCCGCAAGGACATCCTGGCACTCGGCGAACCGGACGGCGTTGCACCTTTTCTGCAAATCGAAATCTACCAGCCGGGCAGCGAGATTCACGGCTTCGCCGATGCGCAAGCCACGATCGTGGCGGCTGCGGCCGCGCTCGGACCGGTGGCGCTGCGGCCCGCCGATGAGCCGCTGGCGAGCAAATTCGGTCCGCTGTCGATCGTTGCCTTCGATACTTCGAAAGGCTTGGCCCGCTACTGCCTGGCCTTCGTGCACGCCTACGACGATCCGCGACTGCAATTGTCCGGCTGGTTCTGCCAAGGCGGCGAGCCGATCCAACCCAGCACGCTGGCCTGCGCGCTCGACCGACTGACACTGCTCTCCGCCGGCAGCGAGCCGAAAGTGGGCGCCCTGTTCGCGCGAGCCGAACTCAACCGCAGCTACTGCGGCCAGCGCGACCCTATCCTGGCGTCGACGCCCAAATACACACTGCTGTGGAAGGCGCTGGCCACCCGCCGGGAGCCGCGGCGTATCGGCCGCTAAGCGATCGTCGCCGATAACGCGACAATTCGGCTCCGTCGCGCCGGCGGGGCCGCTTTCTTAATGATTGAACGAAGCCGCTACCGCGGCGTGACGGCGAGGTCGCACGAAGAGCCTCC
>DAIMKK010000486.1:0-1959 GCA_036721745.1 Pseudolabrys sp.
GCGGCGAGCTCGTCCGATTGCAGAAAGCGGATCAGCGCCTGCAGCGGCGGATGAAAATAGTCGCGCTGGCGCATCAACAGGTCAAACGGCTCCCAGACGATCGGCACGAAATCGAGCCCGGCGGAATTGGCGACCGAGCGGGTGGCGATGCCGGTGTCGGCGCGGCCGGCGCGGATCGCCTGCGCGATATCAGGACCGGTCGGGCAGACCGGGCTGACTGCGGCGAGTTGATCGAGCGCGGCTTTCGCCCGCTGCAGCAGCGAGAGCAACAGCAATTGCGCGCCGGCGCCTTGCGGGCGCATGGCGATGCGCGCGCGCTTGGCGATGACGTTGTCGATGCCGCGAATCTTGAGCGGATTGCCGGGCGCCAGCAGCAAGCCTTGCTCGCGGCGGCAAAAGGCGATCATCACCGCGTCTTGCAAATCGCTGCGGCCGGTAACGGCGGCAACATTGGCATCGGCTTCCGGGTCCTCCAAGGCATGCAAGTGCATGCCGGCGGCGATGGTCTCGCCGGCGATGAAGCGGTTGAACCCGGCTTCGCTGCCGACCGCGAGCGTGGCGAGCCCGGACCCGCTTTCGCGCAACGCCCATTCCAGTAGCGGGTCGTGGCTGCCGCCGATGATCGGCGCCGGCTCCGGACGCGTCATGCCGGCAGGCCGCGTGATGCTGGAGGCCAGCCAATGATCCAGATCGGCCTTAGGAAAGAGCCAACGGCCGGTGACCTTGGTGCAGGGCACCGTGCCCTCGGTCACCATTTCGTAGATTTTGCGTTCCTTGAGGCGGAGATAGCTGGCGGCTTCGGCCGTCGTGAAAAGCTGCATGGCTCACCTGCACGCATATGCATCTTTTTTGACATTGCCAAAGACCGAGGAAAAAACAAAGCAACTAACCGACGAGCCAATCCAGATAAAAAATTTATGCGGCGGCTTGCGGGACTTTGGCCCGAAATATCGAGCGTTTACTTCACGTCAGCGCCGCGGATGCATAGGAAAAATGTACTTCAGCCAGCGATCCATCCGGTCCGCAGATCCCGTCATGTCATCTAAGCCACTGTTAATACGTAAGAAAAATCGATGATCGGCTCGTGGCACGGCGCTTGCTCAATAGTTGGCAAGACCATGACTGCAAGCAAGGTGGCGACAATGTCCGACAAAAACAGAATTCTCATCGTCGATGACGACGAAACGGTGCGCCGGAGCTACCTGCGCTCGCTGGACGGTATGTCCTGCAACGTTGCGACCGCCAGCGACGGCGAAGAGGCGCTGACCTCGATGGAGCGGGACCCCTTCGATGTCGTGTTGCTCGATATGCGCATGCCCGGCCAGGACGGCCTGTCGGTATTGCGCACCATCAAACAGAAATGGCCGGAGAGCGAGGTGGTGATCATCACCGGCTATCCGACCGTGGACAGCGCCAAGGAAGCCGTGCGGCTCGGGGCTTACGACTACGTCGCCAAGCCGGTGGGCCCGCAGGACGTGATCAATGTCACCGACGGCGCCATGACGCGAAAACAATGGGCCCTGCGGCGGGTGTCCGAGGAGAACAGCACCTGCACGGTCTGAGAAACAAAGCCAACTTATTCGAACATCAAACATACCAGCAGCAAGAATTCCAAAAGGAGAAGGCCATGAACGCATCACGCAAAGTACTCGTCGTCGACGACGATCCGGCCGTTCGCAAGAGCATCGACCGGGTTCTAACCGGCAAGGGTTACGCCGTCATCACCGCCGAGAACGGCGAAGAGGCGATGCGCAAGCTGAACCAGGAGAAATACGACCTCGTCTATACCGACATCCGTATGCCCGGAATGAGCGGGCTCGATGTGGCCGAGCAGGTCAAGGCGCACAAGCCGTGGACCCCGGTGGTGATCATTACCGGTTACGGCACCGATGCGGCCGAAGCCCGCGCCAAGGCCGCCGGCGTGTCGAGCTTCGTGCAAGGTTTTTCCCTGTTCGGCGC
>DAIMKK010000486.1:1969-2597 GCA_036721745.1 Pseudolabrys sp.
AAGCCGCTGTCACCCGAGATGATCGAAGATAGCGCCCGCGATGCCTTGGCCGCGCCTGCGCCGCAAGTGCTGGCTCTGCCGGCGGCAGTCGAAGCGCCCCAGGCCGAACCAGCCGCCGACGGTAGCACGCTAGCGAACATCCTTATGTTCTTCGCCGCGCCCTTCATCGGCTTGGCCTACATCGTCGTCTTCCCGTTCGTCGGTCTCGGCTATATGGCGGTGCTGGCCACGCGGGCCGCCCTCAAGATCGACAAGGTGGGGGCGGTTGCCGTCACGTTGAAGCACATCGCGATGGTGTTCGCAGCGCCGGTCTTCGGGCTGGCCTACGTCATCCTCTTCCCGTTCATTGGGCTGGCGACGCTGGCTTGGCTGGCCGGCCGGGCCGTGATGGCGCGGACCAGAAATTGAGTGAGTGCGGAATGGCCAACTGGGCCGGGGGGCATTCCCCCGGCCTTTTTCATTCCGTTTCAGGGCTGAACGTGGCGTTTTAGCGCGAGCGCCGACTGTATAGCAAAAACATGCATCGGAAAAATATTACAAGCCATTGATATTATTTACTATTTTAGGAAGATGCGGCCGCATTGGATAAAAAAATTATACCTTGAGCGCCACCAATGGCTGACCGGCG
>DAIMKK010000487.1:0-1718 GCA_036721745.1 Pseudolabrys sp.
GCCGATGGCGACGATCGATGAACTCCAGCTTTATGCCATCCGCACGCAATCGCCACTGTTTGCGATGGCCTCAGGGATTCTTGCGCAAGGCGCGGCGCTGCCGGAAACCTTCACGTTGGACGCCAGCGTTGCCTGCACGGTTGAAAGAATCCTGAAGGAGCTGCCGAAACAAGCTGCGCGCCGACAGCTTTACGTGCCGTTGGATGTGCTGGACCGGCATCAGGTCGACCGCGAGGATATTTTCGCGCGGCAGGCGAGCGATCGGCTCTCCGCCGCGCTCGGCGAGATGCGCGGCATTGCGCGCAAACATCTGGCCGCCGCACAGGCAACGATGCAAGCGGCGCCGCCGGAAATCCTGCCGGCGTTTCTGGCCGTCGCCTTGGTCGGCCCGCAATTGCGCCGCATGGACCGCGGCAGCTATCGGCCATTTCAATACGAGCCGTTGCCGGCCTGGCGCCGGCAATGGCTGCTGTGGCGCGCGGCGCGCGATCCGAAACAGATTTTCGCGGTGTGAGCGCTACTCGGCCGCGGCCGGTGTGGAAGCTTGTTGGCCGATCCAGGAATCGAGATCGTTTAGCGCCCGCTCGCTCAGCCCGGTCTTGCGGGCCAGGTTCTTGGCCGAGCCGCGGCCGAATTTACGGCCGTCTTTGTCATAGGCGACGGGCGCCGGCAGCGGCGGAAACAGACCGAAATTCACGTTCATCGGCTGGAACGAGTTGGGCCCGGCGTCGATGGTCTCGATATGGCCGCCGGTAATGTGGGCGAGCAGCGCGCCATGGGCTGTGGTGGGCGGCGGAGTGCTCGGCGCCTCGCCGCGGCGCTCGGCGGCGGCAAAACGCGCGGCGATGAGGCCGATTGCCGCGGATTCCACATAGCCCTCGCAGCCTGTGATCTGGCCGGCGAAACGCCAGCGCGGATTGGCCTTCAGCCGCAGGGTTTCGTCTAGCAACTTGGGCGAATTGAGAAACGTATTGCGATGCAGGCCGCCGAGCCGCGCGAATGCCGCGTTCTGCAGGCCCGGTATGCTGCGGAAGATGCGCACCTGCTCGCCGTGTTTTAATTTGGTCTGGAAGCCGACCATGTTGAATAGCGTGCCGAGTTTGTTGTCCTGGCGCAGTTGCACGACGGCGTAGGGCTTCAAGTCCGGCCGGCGCGGATTGGTCAGGCCGAACGGCTTCATCGGGCCGTGCCGCAGCGTCTCACGGCCGCGCTCGGCCATCACCTCGATAGGCAGGCAGCCGTCGAAGTACGGCGTGTTGGATTCCCAGTCATGGAATACGGTCTTGTCGCCGGCGAGCAGCGCGTCGATGAAGGCGTCATATTGCTCGCGCGATAGCGGGCAATTGATGTAGTCGGCGCCCGAGCCGCCGGGGCCGGCTTTGTCGTAGCGCGACTGGAACCAGGCCTGCTCCAAATCGATCGAGTCGCGGTGCACGATCGGGGCGATGGCGTCGAAGAAGGCGAGGGCATCTTCCCCAGTGAGCAAGCGGATCGTGGCGGCGAGATCGGGTGAGGTGAGCGGGCCGGTCGCGATGATGACGCTGTCCCATTCCTCCGGCGGCACCGAGACTTCGCCGCGCTCTAGCGTAATGAGCGGTTGCGCGGCCAGCGCCACCGACACGGCGCCCGAGGTCAGGCTGGCGAAGATCGGCGTCATGATCAGCAGCACGCCCACCCGCACCGGCGCGGCGTCGCCCTGGCCCAGCACCCGCCGCACG
>DAIMKK010000487.1:1728-2584 GCA_036721745.1 Pseudolabrys sp.
CATCGCGATCGACCGCCAGCGCGCCGCCGGCCGGTACCTGGTGGCTGTCTGCCGCGCGCATCACCAGCGAGCCGAGCCGGCGCATTTCGGCGTGCAGCAGGCCGACCGCGTTGTGATCCTTGTCGTCGGAGCGGAACGAGTTCGAGCAGACCAGTTCGGCATAGCCGTCGGTCTTGTGCGCCGCGGTCGCGCGTAGCGGCCGCATCTCATGCAACACCACCGGCACGCCGGCCTGCGCGAGTTGCCAGGCGGCTTCCGAACCGGCGAGGCCGCCGCCGACGACATGGACGGGTTTCAGGGTCATTGGCGGAAGCTAGGCGTCCACTCTCGACGGGGCAACAGCCAGCAAAAATGAAAACGCCCGCGACGGGCGCGGGCGCTTTTCAACCAGATCAGGGAGCGCTTAGCGGTGCGCGGCGGTCCAAGCCACCCGCGGGATATCGGAGCGGCTGATGCCGATGTCGGCAAGCTCGCGGTCGCCCAGGCGGGACAGTTCGCTCAGGCTTTGGTTGTAACGCTTCCATTCGCGGATAAAGCGGACGATGTTGGCAAACATAACGGAGCTCTTTCTGTTTCTCTCGAATCCGGCATTGCGCCGGCGGTTTGAATTGCCCGCAAAATAGGGATGTCCGCGGGCTTTAAAAGCAATAATGCTGCGCCGCAGCAATGCGGAAACGCATAGCTTAAGCAACTGATTATTAATGGAAACGGCGATTTTACGAAAATTTCGCCCAAGGTCATTGGCCACTTGCCCGGTGTGACGAGCTGGAGCGCCAAATTGGGCCGGTTCGTGTAGATTGTCGGCCCCACCGGGGAGGAAAATCATGAAAATCCATCTGCTCAGCGCAACCGTCGC
>DAIMKK010000488.1:0-2578 GCA_036721745.1 Pseudolabrys sp.
TCGGTGATCGCCTTCGTGTTCATGGAGCGGCACTGGAATGTCGTCACCCAGCGGCTGTCGGCCGGCGTGGTGGCCGACATCGCCGCGCTGATCGACGTGTACAAAGGCTATCCGCAGGATGCCGATCAGCAGCAGCTCCGCCGTATCGCGCAAGGGCGGCTCGGCTTGGTGGTCGATTTTTTGCCCATCAGCGATATGCCGCCACCGGGTCCGAAACCGTTCTTTTCGCTGCTCGATCAGACGCTGTCGGAGGAACTGCGCAAGCAGATCGGCCGGCCGTATTGGATCGACACGGTCGGCAAGTCGGCGTTGGTCGAGATTCGCGTCCAGCTCGACAACACGGTGATGCGGGTGTTCGCGCGCCGCAGCGCGGCCTACGCCTCGAATTCGGAAATCTTCCTGCTCTGGATGGTCGGCACCTCGCTGGTGCTGATCGGCGTTGCCATCATCTTCCTGCGCAACCAGATCAAGCCGATCCTCAAGCTCGCCGACGCCGCCGAAAGCTTCGGTAAAGGCCGCGAAGTGCCGAACTACCGTCCGCGCGGCGCGCGCGAGGTGCGGCGTGCGGCGCAGGCCTTCATCGAGATGAAGACGCGCGTCGAACGGGCGATTGAGCAGCGTACGGCGATGCTGGCCGGCGTCTCGCACGACCTGCGCACCGTGCTCACGCGCTTTAAGCTCGAACTGGCGCTGATCAAGAAAAAAACGCCCGAAGTCGAGGCGATGAAGAAGGACGTCGACGAGATGGCGCGCATGCTGGAGGCCTATCTCGCCTTCGCGCGCGGCGACCTCGGCGAGAGTGCGGCGCCGACCGACATGGCGGCCTTCCTCGAGGAGCTCAAGGACGACGCCGAGCGCAACGGCCACAAGGCGAGCGTCGTGTTCCACGGGCCGCCGATCGTCACCGTGCGGCCGGCCGCGTTCAAGCGTTGCCTCGGAAATCTGGTCTCGAACGCCGCGCGCTTTGCGTCGTCGATTTCCATTAGCGGCCACCGCGATCACCGCTACCTCAGCGTGACCGTGGACGACGACGGGCCGGGCATCGCACCGGACATGCGCGAGGAAGTGTTCAAACCATTTTTGCGGCTCGACGACGCACGCAATCAAGACGAGGGCGGCACCGGCTTGGGGCTCGCGATCGCGCGCGACATCGCGCGCTCGCACGGTGGCGACATCACGCTCGGCGACAGCCCGCTCGGGGGATTAAGGGCGACCGTCAGGGTGCCGGTGTAACAACCAACCCGCTCGTCCCCGTGGAAGCGGGGACCCAGGACTTGAAAGCGCTTATTCGCGACTCTGGATTCCCGCTTACGCGGGAATGAGCGGAGATAATTTAAGCCGCCTCCGCTTCTTCCTCATCGCGCTCGCGGCGGCGGCGCGGGCCGCGTGCGATGCATTTCGGCAGCGAGCACAGGTCGTCGAGAAAGCCGGCCCAGCGTTCGGCGCTGGCCAGACCGCGGCCGAGCGCGGCCATGGTGCGGTCGAGGCCCGGCTCGTCGTCGTCGAACCAGACCGACAGTACGCGCGCGAACATCAGCGAGGCGCCTTGCGCGCGCAACGCGCCTTTCGGGCCGGACGCGCCGATGCCGGCGGCCTCCAGCATCCATTGTTGCGAGCGCACGGCCATGGCGTTGAGTGCGAGCGCGAGACCGGGGTTGCGCCGTGCCGACCGCAGCAGCGAGCTCACCGCCTCTTTGTAGGGGGCGAGCGCTTCCAGCCGGCGCATCAGCACGTCGAACAGGCGCTCGCGCGCCGGCTCGTCGGCCATGTCGGCGCCGATGCCGGCCAGCACCGCGCGGTCGATGTCCTTGATGTGGGCGGCGACGATCGCCAGCGTCGAGCCGAATTCGGCGCGCAAGGCCGAGAGTTTCAAGCCGGCGCGGCCGGCCACTTCGGCCAGCCCGATCTCTTCGAACCGATGCTCGGCGAGTAGCGCCATCAGCGCGTCGACCGCCTTGTCGCGGTCGGTGTTGCCGCGCGGCGGAGCGGAGCGGCTCTGCGCGCGGCGTTGCTTTTTCGGCTTACGGGCCATGGCGGCCTCCCATCATTATTGTCGCCTGCCCCTAATCTAGGCCCGCAAAGGCGCCGGTTCTAGGGCAGGGGACCAAGGCATGGAGTACTGCCTAATGCCCCGCTTTTCAGGGCTAATGCGGGCATTCAGCGGAAGCTGCAAATAGCGGTGAGGCAGGAACCCCTTACGCGCAATGTGAGCTAGTTCACCATCGCCGATTGACCCGCATGGTATCGGTCCCCGCAACGGAGATCGCCAATGCGTGCATTCATCGACAATTTAAAGGTCCGCGCCTTAAAGGTTCGCGCCGGGCATCCGGCATTGGCCCGGACGAATCCGCAGCCGCGATCTCTTCACACGCCGCAAAGTTTGCCGCCCAATAATCGCGGGAGATGCATTATGAAAATGCACCAGGTCAGCTATTTCCTCGCGCTTTGCGAAGAAAAAAGTTTTACGCGTGCCGCTAAACGCTGCGGCGTTAAACAGCCGTCGATCACGCGTGCGATCAAGGAATTGGAAAGTGAAATTGGCGGCGCATTGTTTGAGCGAAGTCATTCGTACATTCGG
>DAIMKK010000489.1:0-2571 GCA_036721745.1 Pseudolabrys sp.
TCATTCGTCTTAAGCGCCGCTCGCAGCCCGCGGGCGGCGCTTTGTCATCTCGTTCTTAGTTCCGCTCGGCTTCCCAGTGGCCGGCACAGGTGCCGCTCGAACCGATGCCATGCCAGGTGCCGGCGCCCGAGCTTGCCGCCAAGTGGCCGGTACCGTTGGCGCCCTTGTCGCCGACCTTGATGCTGACATTGACCGCACCGTTGCTGGCGATCGTACCGGCGAGATCGATTGCCGAGTCGCCCCGATAGCTGACCCGTCCGTTCGAGACCCTCAAACCGTATCGGTAGCCGCGGTCGCAATCGCCTTTGTCGGTAATGATCAGCACGCTCCAATTGCCGTCTTGAGTCGCCGCAAAGGCGGCGGGCGGAGGGCCTAGCAAGGCCGCCCCGGCCAGCAAAGCGGAAAAGATCACAAAATTGATCGCACGGCGCATAACGACACCCCCTGCAAGGCGATGATTTAGGGGGAGCCATAACAAAGGGCCTGGAAACATAAAGTTAACGCGGCTGCCGAAAGGCTCGGTTGCCAGCGCCGACCGCCTCTGCCATAACGCCGCCCTCTCGTCGCCCGGCTGGTTAGGGCTGCCGTGGCGGCGATTAAAAGCTCAATTCCGAGCACCCGCTCAAAGACTTAGCGTCGCGAGCACATCCCGGCCAAGTGGGGCCTCGCGCCCTGCGTCGCGCCGATCAGGAGAGCAAAATGCCCAAGCTGAAGACCAAATCGGGCGCCAAAAAGCGCTTCAAAATCACCGCGACCGGCAAGGTGAAATTCCAGCAATCCGGCAAGCGCCACGGCATGATCAAGCGGACCACCAAGCAGATCCGCGAACATCGCGGCACCAAGGTGCTGTTCAAGACCGACGGCGACAACATCAAGAAATACTTTCTGCCCAACGGCTGATCGTATTGCGGGCCGCGTTCGCGCGGCCTTTGTCCCCGTCAAGCACGCTTAAGAACTGCAAGGAGATTTGTCATGGCCCGCGTCAAACGTGGCGTCACCGCACACGCCAAGCACAAGAAAGTCTACAAGGCCGCCAAAGGTTATTACGGCCGCCGCAAGAACACGATCCGCATCGCTAAGCAGGCAGTCGAGAAGGCCGGCCAATACGCCTTCCGCGATCGCAAGCGGCGCAAGCGCACCTTCCGCGCGCTGTGGATACAGCGCCTGAACGCCGCGGTGCGGCCGTTTGGCCTCAACTACAGCCGATTCATCGCCGGCCTGGCCAAGTCCGGCATAACGGTCGACCGCAAGGTGCTGTCCGATCTCGCCATCACTCAGCCGGCGGCATTCCAGGCGATCGTGGAAAAGGCCAAATCTGCACTGCCGGCCTAAGTCCGCGCTGCTGGCCTGAGGCGGTTGCAAGCGCTACCGCGCCTTGCCGAACCTGTGCGCGTAGCTTTGCGCCAGGTTGGCGCGGCAGCCCGCCACCATGGCGCGGGACAGGGTACCTTCCTCTTCCTTGTACTCGTCGTTGCAGCTTTTGATTTCCCGGTCGTAGCCCCGCCGTTGCGCCTTGCTGAGCTTTTTCAGGAAGCCCGCCTCGCACTTGTCGGTCACGATCTGGCCGAGATTGATGTCGCCGCTGCCCCCGAAAGCGCAGCCTCCGAATAGCTCCATCGCCTTGTCGCAAGTCGGCGCCTGGCGGACCAGCGCCTCGCGGGCTTCGTATTCAAGCTTCAGACAGTCCTGGGCGGCGCCGGATCGGGCTAGCAAGAGGATGGCCGAACAGGCCAGAATTATGCGAACAAGCATCGTCAAAGCCCTGTGTTGCCCAATGATTCGAATGTTTCACGCCCGATCCCGCCTGTCACGGCGGGGCTTGACCTGATCCGGGCCGGACGGCCACAACCAGCCGCGATTTGCGGAGCCACGAATGAGCGACATTGCCGCGCTTGAGAAGCAAATAACCGGCGCCATTGCTTCGTCCAAGGACGAAACGGCGCTCGAAGCCGTGCGCGTGGCTGCGCTCGGCAAGAGTGGCTCGGTCTCGGCACTGCTCAAAACGCTCGGCTCGATGACGCCGGACCAGCGCAAGGTGCAAGGCCCGGCGATCAACGGGCTGAAAGAGCGCGTCACCGCCGCCATCGCGGCCGCCAAGGATGCGCTCGCCGCCGGCGCGCTCGATGCGCGGCTTGCCAGCGAAACCGTCGACGTCACGCTGCCGGTGCGCGAGGCGCCGACCGAGACCGGCCGGGTGCATCCGATCAGCCAGGTGACCGACGAACTCACCGCCATTTTCGCCGACATGGGTTTCGCGGTAGCGGAAGGCCCCGATATCGAGACTGACGACTACAACTTCACCAAGTTGAATTTTCCGGTAGGCCATCCGGCGCGGGAGATGCACGACACCTTCTATTTCCCGCCCAAATCCGACGGATCGCGCCTGCTGCTGCGCACACACACCTCACCGGTACAGGTGCGCACCATGTTGACGCAGAAGCCGCCGATCCGCGTCATCATTCCCGGCCGCACCTATCGCAGCGATAGCGATCAGACCCACACGCCGATGTTCCACCAGGTCGAGGGTCTGGTGATCGACAAGGGCTCGCATCTCGGCCACCTGAAATGGAT
>DAIMKK010000490.1:0-2571 GCA_036721745.1 Pseudolabrys sp.
ACCGGTTCCCATCCCCGATCTAGTCGAGGACAAGCTTATCGGGGCCATGCGCTAGCGGAATTCGATTCCGTCGCGTACCGAGCGCAAGCGGGTGAACAGCGCGTCCCAGCCGTCCTTGCGGCCAACGCCGATGACGCGCAAATAATTGCCGCCGCTGAAACGCATCCATTGCGCCAGCATGATCGGTTCGCCGTTGGGTCCCACGGCCTGCGCCCTGATCTCGAAACCGGGAAAGCCGCCGATCCGCATGGCATCCGCCGACTGCACAGTGAGATCGCGCAACGGCGCCGACGACAGCGCGTCGCGCGCAAATCTGGCGCGGTCGTCGGGCTGCTCCGGCGCACCGCGCCCGATCGAAACGATGACGTAAGGTTGGTTGCTGAGGTCGTCGCTCGGCCCATCGGTCAGTACCACGCCGCCGACGGGCATCACCTTCACCACCCGGAAGCCGGCCAGCTGCGCAAGCTTGAATGGCAGCAAGCCAAGTTGCTCCTGAGTCGGCGTCGGCCGGAAGGTGACGCTCGCCAACGCCTTGCGGACCACCGCGTCGGAATAAACCGCAAGCGCGGTCTCCGGCACTTCCACATTGATCAGCATTGTAAGATCCTTGTCGACGGGCGCGGTCGCCAGCAGAATCCATTTGTGCAGCGTGACGCCTTTGATCTCGGCGCGGCCGGTGACCAGCAACCCGGTGCCGTCATGGAATGAAAAATTTTCCCGCTTTACGTCGGTGAGGCCGTTTTCCGGCTTGGCATTTGCCACGCGCTCGAGTTCGGCATAGGCGGCGGCCGGCATGTCGAAAATGGTGACGCCGGTTTTGCGGTCGATGTCTTCGAAGCCCGAAAAATGCGTGCTCGGCTTGAGATCGCCGGGCGGCTCGAGCCCAATACGTAAGCCGGGCGGGAAGACCGGCTCGGCCCCGAAAGCGGGAGCAAAGACCGCAAGGGTGGCCCAAATTACGAGCATTGTCGCAACGCGGTAAGCCAACAACCGGCGGGGCATGCGTGTATCCGCTTTCCAATTCGAAGGAGGCCGGCCTGCCTAACCGGCCTCGGCCGGCACGGCAATGGCTAGATTAACCCTCGTGTCACGTGGCGGCGGGGGTCCCGCCCCACCGGCTCGCGATTTCGTGACAGGCTGGCTTGCGGGCCGGGGCGGCCCTCCTATATGAGCCATTGAGCCGCAGAAATGCGGCAAAAAGCGTATCCAGGGGGCTGGATTAGGGGGTCTGCGGATGAGCCGCGGAAACCCGTTCGGGCGCTAAGTGGCCCGGCCGGCCTGCCGCAATTTGAGAGGAACAACCATGGGCAAGGTCATCGGCATCGACCTCGGCACCACCAATTCGTGCGTTGCCGTCATGGAAGGCAAGGCTCCGAAAGTCATCGAGAACGCCGAAGGCATGCGCACGACGCCTTCGATCGTCGCCTTCAGCGACGACGGCGAGCGTCTCGTCGGCCAGCCGGCCAAGCGCCAGGCGGTCACCAATCCGGAAAAGACCATCTTCGCGGTCAAGCGCCTGATCGGCCGGCGCTACGACGATCCGATGGTCGAGAAGGACAAGAAACTTGTCCCGTACAAGATCTCCAAGGCAGGCAACGGCGACGCCTGGGTCGAGATCGACGGCAAGAGCTACTCGCCCTCGCAGATATCCGGTTTCATCCTGCAGAAGATGAAGGAAACGGCGGAGGCCTATCTCGGGCAGAAGGTCGAGCAGGCCGTCATCACCGTTCCCGCTTATTTCAACGACGCCCAGCGTCAGGCCACCAAGGACGCCGGCAAGATCGCCGGCCTCGAAGTGCTGCGTATCATCAATGAGCCGACCGCGGCCGCGCTCGCTTACGGCCTCGACAAACAGAAGACCGGAACCATCGCGGTCTACGACCTCGGTGGCGGCACCTTCGATATTTCGATCCTGGAAATCGGCGACGGCGTGTTCGAGGTGAAGTCCACGAACGGCGATACGTTCCTGGGCGGCGAAGATTTCGACATGCGGCTGGTCAACTATCTGGCCGACGAATTCCAAAAGGAGCAGGGCATCGATCTGCGCCGCGACAAGCTCGCGCTGCAGAGGCTCAAGGAATCGGCCGAAAAGGCCAAGATCGAGCTGTCGTCCACCACGCAGACCGAAATCAATCTGCCGTTCATCACGGCGGACGCCGCGGGCCCCAAGCATCTCACCATGAAGCTCACCCGCGCCAAGTTCGAGGCGCTGGTCGACGATCTTATTCAGAAGACGGTCGAGCCGTGCCGCAAGGCGATCAAGGACGCCGGCATCTCGGCGGCAGAGATCAACGAGGTCGTTCTGGTCGGCGGCATGACGCGCATGCCGAAAGTGCAGGAAGTCGTGAAGCAGTTCTTCGGCAAGGAGCCGCACAAGGGCGTCAACCCGGATGAAGTGGTGGCGATGGGCGCCGCAATTCAGGCCGGCGTGCTGCAAGGCGACGTCAAGGACGTGCTGCTGCTCGACGTGACTCCGCTCTCGCTCGGCATCGAGACGCTGGGCGGCGTGTTCACCCGCATCATCGACCGCAACACCACCATCCCGACCAAGAAGAGCCAGGTGTTCTCCAC
>DAIMKK010000491.1:0-2567 GCA_036721745.1 Pseudolabrys sp.
GTCGAACTGCTGGCCAGCAAGCTCGACTGCTCGGTGATCAATGCCGGCGACGGCTCGCACGAGCACCCCACCCAGGCCCTGCTCGACGCGCTCACCATCCGCCGCAATAAAGGCGGCATCGAAGGCCTGCTGGTGGTCATCTGCGGCGACATCCTGCACTCGCGCGTCGCCCGCTCCAACATCATTTTGCTTAACGCAATGGGCGCACGCGTGCGGGTGGTGGCCCCCTCCACGTTGCTGCCGCCGGGCATCGAGCACTTCGGCGTCGAAGTCGCGCGCGACATGCGCGAGGGGCTGAGCGGCGCCGACATCGTGATGATGCTGCGCCTGCAGCGCGAACGCATGAACGGCTCTTACGTGCCCTCGATTTCGGAATATTTCCACTATTACGGGCTCGACGAGAAAAAGCTCAGCTACGCCAAGCCCGGCGCGCTGGTCATGCATCCGGGGCCGATGAACCGCGGCGTCGAGATCGACTCGATCGTCGCCGACGGCGCGCAGTCGCTGATCCGCGAACAGGTCGAAATGGGCGTGGCCATCCGCATGGCCGTGCTGGAAGCTTTGTCGCGTAACCTGCCGAACGCCTGACATGAAGTTGCAAAATGTTGTCTGACCGCCGCCCGATCCTGCTCGCCAACGCCCGGATCGTCGATCCGTCGCGCGATTTCGATATCGTCGGCGACCTGCTGATCGCCGATGGCGTCATCCGCGAAGCCAAGAAGGGCATCGGCGCCGGCGGCGTGCCGGAAGGCACCGACGTCATCGACTGCCGCGGCAAACTGGTCGCGCCCGGCCTCATGGACATGCGCGCCTTCATCGGCGAGCCCGGTGCCGGCCACCGCGAAACTTTCGCCTCGGCGAGCCAAGCCGCCGCCGCCGGCGGCGTCACCACCATCATCTGCCAGCCCAACACCTCGCCGGTGATCGACGATCCGGCGACCGTGGATTTCGTATTGCGCCGCGCGCGCGACACCGCGATCGTGCACGTGCATCCGATGGCGGCGCTGACCAAGGGGCTGGAAGGCAACGAGATGACCGAGATCGGCCTCTTGAAGGCGGCCGGCGCGGTCGCCTTCACGGATGGCGACAAGAGCGTAACCAATGCGCAAGTGATGCGGCGCGCGCTCACTTACGCCAGCGATTTCGACGCGCTCATCGTGCATCACACCGAGGATCCAGATCTGATTGGCGACGGCGTGATGAACGAAGGCGAATTCGGCGCGCGTCTCGGCCTGCTCGGCATCCCGAAGGCGGCGGAAACGGTGATGCTCGAGCGCGACATCCGCCTAGTCGCGCTGTCGGGCGGGCGCTATCACGCCGCTTCGATCACCTGCGCGGAATCGCTCGAGGTGCTGCGGCGCGCCAAGGACGCCGGGCTTAGCGTCACCGCTTCGTGCTCGATCAATCACATCACGCTCAACGAAAACGACATCGGGCCCTACCGCACCTTCCTGAAGGTGTCGCCGCCGCTGCGCGCCGAAGACGACCGCAAGATGCTGGTCGAAGCGGTGGCGAGCGGCCTCATCGACATGGTGATGTCGGACCACAATCCGCAGGACGTGGAAACCAAACGCCTGCCGTTCGCGGAAGCTGCCCCCGGCGCGATCGGGCTGGAGACCATGCTGGTCGCCGGCTTGCGCCTGGTGCATTCCAGCGAGATCGACTTGATGACCTTGCTGCGTGCGATGTCGACCAGGCCGGCGGAATTGCTCGGCCTGCCCGGCGGTACGCTCAAGAGCGGCGCGCCGGCCGACGTCATCGTGGTCGATCCCGAGTTGCCGTGGGTGCTCGATCCGGCCGAGCTCAAATCAAAATGCAAAAACACCCCATTCGATGAAGCCAAGCTCACGGGCCGCGTGGTGCGCACGATCGTCACCGGCCGCACCGTCTACGAATACGTATGATCGCCGCGCTCGCTTTCGCGGTCGGCTATCTGCTCGGCTCGATTCCGTTCGGGCTGCTGCTGACGCGCGCGTCCGGTGGACCCGACATCCGCGCCATCGGCTCGGGCAATATCGGCGCCACCAATGTGCTGCGCACCGGCAAGAAGGGCCTCGCCGCCGCGACCTTGCTGTGCGATGCGCTCAAGGGCACCGCCGCGGTTTTGCTCGTGGCGCATTATGCGACGCCCGATGCCGCGCTTGTCGCGAGCTTGGGCGCGTTCCTCGGCCATCTCTTTCCGGTATGGCTCAAGTTCAAAGGCGGCAAGGGCGTCGCCGTTTATATCGGCGTGGTGATCGGGCTCTATTGGCCGGGGGCGCTGATCTTCTGCGCCATCTGGCTTGGCGTCGCCGCGCTGAGCCGCTACTCCTCGCTCGCCGCCTTGGTCGCCAGCGCCCTCACCCCGCTCGCGCTGTGGCTCCTTAACCAGCCGAGCGCCGCGGCATTATTCTTGGCGCTGAGCGCGCTCTTGTGGATCATGCATCGCGCCAATATCGCCCGCCTGCTCCAAGGGAGCGAAGGCAAAATCGGGGCAAAATCCACGCCCGCCGCCTGACCCTGGGTTGTAATCCTCCAAATCAGGTTGTAGTGCGCCGCTCCTTAAGCGATGCTTAGCCCGGTATGAC
>DAIMKK010000492.1:0-2566 GCA_036721745.1 Pseudolabrys sp.
TACGCCATGTCCAGCACATCCTGCGGCAGCACGTACGTGCGGCCGCGAACATAGCGCGTACGTTCTCGACCGGCGTTTCGTCCGGTATGCCGAACGCGCCGTCGAGGATCAGCTTGCCGCCCTTATGGAAGACATTGTCCGCCAGGTGCCGCACGGCTGCGTCAACTTCGATCGGCGTGCCGGTGGTCAGCAGCGATGGCGAGATATTGCCGCGCAAGGCCACCACATCGCCCAGCACCTCGAACGCCTTGACCATGTCGGTGCGCTCGAACCAGTAAATGCATTTGCCGGCGGGAATATCGCGGATCACCTCCAGGCGTTTGGTGCAATCGGCTTCCCACAACGGCATCGGGATCACGCCGCCGTCGATCAGGCCGATCAGCATTTTGCGGAAGGTTGGCCACCAGAACGTCTTGAACTGGGCGTCGGACATGAAGGCATCGGGCGCCCAGTGCACCGGGATGAAGACGATCGGGTGTCCGAACGCTTTCGAGGACGCCAGCGTCTGCCGCACCAGGAACGTCGCCGCCTTGTCCAGCATGGCCAGCAGCTTGTCCTTGTTGCGATAGAGATCTTTCATCATTCCGGTGGCGCCGCGGAAATAATCGGCGAGGAAATCATAAGGCGACACCGCGGTGGCGATGTAGGACATCGGGAAGCCCTGCGCCGTCATGCGCCGGGTGAAGTCGGCGTGATGGCCGGCCCATTCGTCGACCACTTCGGCCGCCTTCATGAGTTTCTCAAGCGCCGCGCGTACGCTCGGTTTTGCGAACATGCGTACCGATGCCACCAGGCGAAAGTAATGCAGGCCCGGCAAATAGGGGATGTCTTCGATGCCCTCGAAGACCCCGGCCACGCGCGGCAGGTATTTCTGCAGATAGAAACCAGTCGGGTCGAAAATGAATTCGTCGTATTCGTCCGCCTTCATGTATTCGCGGTCGAGATATTGATAGGGCTGGTCGTCGCGCACGCCGTGCCCCGGCCACTGCAATTGCTTGAAGTCGATCGCCTCCATCGCGTTGCCGGTGGCGATGGCGAGCATGGTGGGGGCGGGCGCGTCAGGTTCGAATTCGAGCATTGCGCGCTCGGCGATCTCCTTGGTCTTCTCGTAGTCGTACATTAGTTGCCGGTAGCTGATGCCGCCGTATTTCGCGAGCCAGAAGGTCGCCATGAACGCAATTGGCATGCGGTCTGGTGTTTTCAGGGCGACGCAGTCCATGACGCGCTGCCAGCGCGCGTCGTAGGCGGTCTTGGCCTCGGGCGTCTGGACGTAAGTCTGCGGCGCGTTCATGCGGCGACTCCCATCCAGTTCTTGCACAGCGACACGGCGTCGATGGCGTTGGTGCCGAACGCGTCGGCTCCGGTGTAGTTGCGCACGGTTTCGTCAACCTGGCCGCCGCCGATCATGATCTTGAGCTTGTCGCGCAGTCCGGCATCTTGAATGGCCTGGATCGTCTCTTTCATCGAGTCGAAGGCGAGCGTAAGAAAGCCTGACAAGCCGACGACGTCGGGGCGGAATTCGTTGATCGCGTCGATGAAGTTTTTGACCGGCACGTCGATGCCGATGTCCTTGACCTCGAAGCCGTTGATGTCGAGCATGAAGGTCACAATATTCTTACCGATATCGTGCAAGTCGCCGTGCACAGTGCCGATCAGCACCTTGGCGAGTTTCTTAGGTTCTTCGCCGGGCACCTGTTTGATCAGCGGCTTGGCGATGGCCCCGATATTTTCAAGCATCTCTCCGGCCAGCACGAGCTCGGGCAGAAAATACTCGCCTTTCTCAAAGCGCTTGCCGACGATATCCATGGCTTCGCGGCACAGCTCCAGGACTCGAAGTGGGTTCGCGCCTTCCTCGAGCAGCATCTTTTTGGCGAGGGCGAAGGCATCGTCCTCGTTCATCTCAGAGAGCCATGCTACCAGATTGTTTTCTTGTTCGGTCTTCTCAGCCATCTCAACCTCCCGGATAAACTGTTCGTCTCACGCCGCGCGCGTGCTTACACCGCGGCGAATTCCCGATTGCTCGATTGCTTCAGCCAACATGTCGTCGTTGCGGTATCCCATCAGATGAACGCCGGCGACGCCTTCGATCTCGCTGACCGCCTGTATCGTCTCAAGCAGCACGGTCTTGGCCTCGGCCTTTTGATTGCCCGCACTAGCAACGCGCGCCAGGACCGATTCCGGAATGTGTACGCCGGGCACATGGCGGGCCATGTGGCGGAGCGACTTGGCGCTACTCAGGGTTCCGACGCCGACGATGATGGCGCAGCGCTTGTGCAAGCCGTGTGCGCGAACCTCGGCCATGAATTCGGCCAGCATCGGCACGTCGAAGCAGAACTGGGTCTGGATGAATTGCGCGCCGGCGTCGATCTTTCTCTCCAGATTGCCGATGCGGTCGCGGAAGGGCGGCACGAAGGGATTGGCGGTGGCGCCAAGAAACAGGTTCGGCGCTGCGTCGAGTTTTCGACCTGAGGCAAACGTGCCGCGGTCGCGCATGTTCTCGGTAATGCGCAGCAGCGAAATCGAGTCGAGGTCGAACACCGGCTTAGCGTAAGGGTGGTCGCCCTGG
>DAIMKK010000493.1:0-2556 GCA_036721745.1 Pseudolabrys sp.
TTCCGATTCCGACCGATAATATCATCATCTTCGGCGGAAGCCGCCGCTTTGACGGATACCTTTCCTACGAGGAGCTGATAGCAAGAGCGAGCGATGGGCGGCCGTGCGTGACTGTGACCGCCGACGATCCCTGGACCTTGATGTACACATCAGGGACGACCGGCAAACCAAAGGGCGCAATCCGCAGCCATAAGGGCAGCGCTATGCTCTCGCTTGTGACCGAAGTGGAAATGTCCCTGACCAGGCGCGACTCTGCGCTGCTGGTGATGCCCATGTGTCATGCAAACTCATTGTATTTTTTCGGAGCGTTCGCCTATTGCGGCGCGGCCTGCACGATCTACAGCAGGAAGAGTTTTGATCCCGAACATTTCGTGCGCACGCTCGCCGAGTGCGGCGCAACGTTCACCTCCCTCGTGCCGACGCACTACATCATGGTGCTCGGCCTTCCGGCCAGCGTGCGGGACCGGTACAACGTCGACGCAGTGACGAAGCTGATGATCTCCTCGGCGCCGGCCCGCCGCGACACCAAGCTTGCGATCATGGAATATTTCAGAAATTCTGGCCTCTTCGAGCTTTACGGATCGACGGAAGCGGGCTGGGTCACCATGCTTCAACCGGACGAACAGCTTTCCAAGCTGGGCTCAGTTGGACGCGAATGCGTCGGTTCGCTGCCGGTCCGATTGCTCGATCCGGACGGCAACGACGTGCCCGATGGCAGTGTCGGAGAGCTCTATTCGTGCAATGCCTACACATTCGACGGCTATTGGAAGTTACCTGAAAAGACAAAAGAAGCGTTCCGAGGAGACTATTGCACGGTCGGTGACCTCGCCCGCCGCGATGAGGACGGCTACATTTATCTCGTCGACCGCAAAAGTAACATGATCATCTCTGGTGGCGAGAACATTTATCCCTCCGAGGTGGAAACCTTGCTAGGCGCCCATCCAAAGGTGAAGGATGTGGCGGTCGTCGGCGTCGCCGATGCGAAATGGGGCGAGCGGGTCCACGCAGTAATCATCCCCCGCGATGGCCAGACGCCGACACAAGAGGAAATTCTCGACTGGTGTAAAAATCGTATCGCTGGCCACAAGCGGCCGAGATCAATTTCTTTTATACGAGAGGACGAAATGCCAAGAACCGCCACCGGAAAGATCCTGCATCGCATGCTGCGAATGCAGCATAACGTAGGCGGCAACTGAACGAAGCGGGAGCAATGTAGCCACAGGACCGCGTGACAACGGAGGAAGTCAATGAAGCAGGCCGCGGACAAGACGCAGGATTTGAACGTCGACAAACAGTCCTGCGCGGCCTGGATCGCCGGCTTTCTGAAAGCGCGCGGCGTTGACCGGATTTTCGGTCTGCAGGGCGGTCACATTCAGCCGATCTGGGACTATGTCGCGCAGCAAGGCATCCGCATCATTGACGTCAGGGACGAGGGGGCTGCGGTCCATATGGCGCACGCCCACGCCGAACTCACAGGTCAGTTCGGCGTTGCTATGGTCACCGCCGGCCCCGGGGTAACCAACACGGTTACCGCCATGGCGAACGCGTCGCTCGCTCGCGCGCCCGTGTTACTAATCGGCGGCTGCACGTCGCGCCCACAGGCAAATATGGGACCGCTGCAGGACATACCGCACGTCGATATTCTGCGGCCCGTTACGCGCACGTCGCGTACCGCGCGCGTTGCCGAGCAGGTTTTGCGCGAGCTCGATGAAGCCGTCGCGCGTGCGATGGGAGATGCGGGCGAACCCGGTCCGGTCTATATCGAGATTCCAACCGACGTTCTGCGTACCAGAGTGCCACCGCAGCTGGTACTTGCCGAATGGATGCAGGCAAAGCTGCCGCGGGTTTTACCGCCCGATCCAGCCGCCGTTGCCCAGGCGGTCGATGCATTCTGGTCGGCGAAGCGTCCTCTAGTCATTACTGGACGCGGCGCGAGGCAGGCCGGTGAGGCGCTTGTCCGCCTCCTCGACGCCACTGGCGCTCTCTATTTGGATACGCAGGAAAGCCGCGGCCTTGTACCGGGCGATCATCCGTCAACCGGCGCCGCAGTCCGCGCCGCCGCGATGACGGAAGCGGATGTCGTGCTGCTGATCGGCCGCAAGCTAGATTACCAGGTCGGCTATGGATCACCGGCAGTGTTTCCGAACGCGCGCTTTATCCGCGTCGCCGACACTGCCAGCGAGCTGATCGATAACCGCCGCGGCCAGCCAGAGCTACTTGCCTCACCGCATTTGGCAATTGACGCGATGGTCGAATTCGCCGGCAACCGTGAACCGAATCTTGACAAAGCCTGGGCCGAGGGATTGCGCCGCCGTCACAGCGAACGAACGGTATCCGCGGGAAGCGATAAAGACCGACCGTTGACCGGAGCCGATGGCAAGATCCATCCGCGCGTCATCTTCGATGCCATTGCTGCGGTTGCCGAGCCTGACTATGTCGGAATTGCAGACGGCGGCGATCTCTTGAGTTTCGCCCGTACTGGGCTTCGGGCGAACACATATATGGACGCAGGTGCCTTTGGGTGTCTCGGCGTCGGGGTTCCATTCGCGATTGCGG
>DAIMKK010000494.1:0-2538 GCA_036721745.1 Pseudolabrys sp.
TGGAGCGGACCGATAGCGGCTCGGTCACGGTCGCCGGCGCGAACTTGAACGCGCTTGATGAGGACGCGCTGGCGCGCTTCCGCGGACGTCACGTCGGCATCGTGTTCCAATCGTTCCACCTGATCCCGACCATGACCGCGCTGGAAAACGTAGCGGTGCCGCTGGAACTGGCCGGCATCGCCGATGCCCAGCAACGCGCGCGCGGCGAGCTCATCGGCGTGGGCTTAAGCGAGCGGCTGAATCACTACCCGGCCGAGCTGTCCGGCGGTGAGCAACAGCGCGTGGCCGTGGCGCGCGCGCTGGCGCCCAATCCGGCGATTATCGTGGCCGACGAACCGACCGGAAACCTCGACGAGGACACCGGCAAGCAGATCATCGATCTCTTGTTTGCCGGCCACGCCAAACGCGGCTCCACGCTGGTGCTGGTCACGCACGATTCCGCACTCGCCGCGCGCTGCGGGCGGATCGTGCGGCTGCGCTCCGGCCGCATCGACGGCTCGAACGCGCCATGAGCATTGCCACCATTGCAAGTCGTGAAAGCGGCCGCTGGCTGCCGCTGCGTTTCGCGCTGCGCGAATTGCGCGGCGGGTTGCGTGGCTTCTATGTGTTCATCACGTGTATCGCACTCGGCTGCATGGCGATCGCCGGGGTCGGCTCGCTCGCCGCCAGTCTAGCCGGCGGCCTGGCGCGGCAAGGCCAGGTTATCCTCGGCGGGGATCTGTCGTTTACGCTGGTCCAGAAGGAGATTACGCCGCGCGAGCAGGCGTTCCTCGCCAATCACGGAAAGGTTTCGGGAGCCGCCACCATGCGTGCAATGGCGCGGCTATCCGACGGCAAGGCAACGCTGGTCGAGATGAAAGCTGTGGACGATGCTTATCCGCTATATGGACAAGCGGTACTCGATCCGCCCGGCGCGCTCGGCGACGCGCTGGCGCAGCACGACGGCGTATTCGGCGCAGCGGCGGATCCGATCCTGCTGACGCGGCTCGGCGTCGAGCCGGGCGCGCGGCTGACCATCGGCAATGCCAATTTCGAAATCCGCGCCATGCTGACGAGCGAGCCGGACAAGCTCGCCGGTGGCATCGGCTTTGGCCCGCGCTTACTGGTCAGCCAAAACGCCTTGCGCGCCACCGGCCTGCTGCAGCCCGGTAGCCTGGTGCGCTGGCACTATCGGCTGCGCCTGCCGCAAAACGAAGCCACCGATCCCGCGGTGAAAGAAGTAACAGCGCAAGCCCGCACACAATTTCCCGAGGCCGGATGGGACATACGTAATCGTTCCAATGCCTCGCCACAGCTCGAGCGCAACGTCGAGCGCTTCACACAGTTCCTCACCATCGTCGGCCTGACCGCACTTTTGGTCGGCGGCGTCGGTGTCGGCAATGCGGTGAAAAGCCATCTCGACCGCCGGCGCGAGACCATCGCCACGCTGAAGGCGCTCGGCGCTTCGGGCAGTCGCGTGTTCGCGATCTATCTCACGCTGGTGCTGCTCCTGGCGTCCGTCGGCGGCGTCATCGGCATGGCGTTGGGCGCGATCCTGCCGTTCCTCATTTCGTGGACCTTCGGCGCTATCATTCCACTGCCAATCGACCCTGCGGTGCATCCAGCCGAACTGGTGCTGGCGCTGGTCTACGGGCTGATGACGGCGCTCGCCTTCGCGCTCTGGCCGCTCGGCCGCGCGCATGACGTGCCGGTTGGCGCTCTGTTCCGCGACGTCGTGGCGCCGCAGCCGCGTTGGCCGCGAAAAATCTATATCGGACTGACCGCCGCCGCGGCGGTTGCGTTGGTCTTACTCGCCGTCGTGCTGGCTTATGACCGGCGTGTTGCCATCGTCTATGTGGGCGTTGCCGCCGGTGTGTTCGTCACCTTGCGGCTAGTCGCCAGCCTGCTGATGCTCGCGGCCCGTCTCGCGCCGCGTGCGCGCACGACCGTGCTGCGCATGGCCATTGCCAATATCCACCGGCCGAGCGCGCTGACGCCGACCATCGTGCTTTCGCTGGGCTTAGGAATAGCGCTGCTGGTCACGGTGATCGAGATCGACGGCAATTTGCATCGACAGCTTGCGGCCGAGCTGCCGGCCAAGGCGCCGTCGTTCTATTTCCTCGACATCCCGGCCGACCAGGCGACCCGCTTCGCCGCCTTCGTGCGTGCGCAGGCGCCGCGAGCCAAGCTCGAGGAAGTCCCGATGCTGCGCGGACGCATCGTCTCCGCCAACGGCATTGCAGCCGAGAATATCAAACCGAAAGAGGGCGCCGCCTGGGTGCTGCAAAGCGACCGCGGCATCACCTATGCCGGCGCGATCCCGTCCGGCTCCCGGCTGGTCGAGGGCAAATGGTGGGGACCGGATTACGACGGGCCGCCGCTGCTCTCGTTCGAGAAGAAGATCGCCGACGGCCTCGGCCTCAAGCTCGGCGACCCGGTCACCGTCAACGTGCTCGGCCGCAACATCACCACCCGCATCGCCAACATGCGCACGGTTGATTGGGAGAGCCTTGGCATCAATTTCGTGATGGTGTTTTCCCCGCACGCCTTCGACGGCGC
>DAIMKK010000495.1:0-2535 GCA_036721745.1 Pseudolabrys sp.
CGGGGTCGTGGCGCCCCGACACGCGGGGCGCCATTGGCGGAGCGCATTCAACCGACCACTGGTCTGCCTAGGGCGGTGATGGCACCGATGCGGATTGCGGTCCCACTGCTCTGCGCGATACCCCACGGGTCATCGCAGGTGATCCGGCGCTGCGAGCAGCAAGCCCACCGCGCTGCCGAGTACGAGGAGCTTGAATACGCAAACGTTGCCATTGCGTTTCAACGAGTTAATATTACAAATACGCACGGCAACGCCGTGCGACATGGGAGCGACATAAGGCATTCCGATCGGTCGCATTTGGATTGGCCGCGTCCCCTCCCCGACCATTCGTCATACCCACGCTGGCGAGACTGCGATTCTTGCCGACGTGCGCTGTCAGCACTGAAATAGATTGACCTGGCGCTACGTCATCGCTGAGCTCGGAAAGGCTGCCGCCGGCGCTGATGTGACCGACGTCGCCATCGCGCTCAGTCTCGCGCTGATGCTGGAGAAAGTTGAATGCCGCCCGAAGTGAAATCGCGCCGCTTCCCGCCGCCCTGGGCGGTCGATGAGACTGAAGCCTGCTTCATCGTCCGCAACGCCAACGGGCAGGCGCTCGCCTACGTCTATTTCGAGGATGAACCCGCCGGCGCTCGGCGGCGAAGCTACTCACGCGCGACGAAGCGCGGCGCATCGCCGCCAACATCGCCAAGCTGCTTGCCCGAGTTGGGTGCGCGATCTGCGGCTGATTTCGAGCGTATCGCGCGTGACGATCGTCAGTCGATGGTAAAGCCATTATCAATTGAACCCGAGGCCGCGGAATTGTAAACGTGCGGCCTTCGTCCGAAGAGGCCATCTATGTCGGAAATTGCGCTGAACGTACTCGTTAACGTGTTGAGCCGCCCCGTCCATTTCCCGAAGGTTGGCCAGACTGGACGCCTCTTCATCGCGGAGCCGCCAAGGCCATTCGTAGCGCCAAGACTGGATATTCCGGGGAAGGACCCATCGGTCATCCAGAAGGAGATCATTTTCATCGAAGCGTCTGCAGCGGTCGGTAAGAGCACGTTGGCGAGACAGGTGTCGGCGACACTTAAGGCGCCGATCCTCGACCTGGCTAAAGTCCCCGTTTCGACCGGATCTCTCCACACTCTGCTGACCGATCTGGAAGCCGCCGACAAAAGCGATCCCGTAGCCGCGTTCCATGAGGGCAAGATTCCAGTGATCATAGACGCTCTCGACGAAGGGAGATTGTTGTCGAACGAGACGGGAATCGAGTGTTTTCTCGTAACCACCGCGGAACTTTTGCTGAGCAACCGAAGTGTTACCTCGCGGCCCAAGCTGGTCTTCTTGGCGAGGTTCGAGTCGATCGAGTTGGCGCGGCAGTGGATTGAACTCACAGCGCCGGGAATTACACGCGCCACGGCTAAAGTCGAGTTCTTCGACAAGGAGGGAGCCTGGCAGCTAATCCAGGCGTATGCCGCGACGGCTGCTAAACCCGGCTCACAGTATCAGCAACACCCGGAACCCGCTCGAGATCTCATAGCCACCTTCTTTGACGCAATCGAAAACACGCTTGGTTTGGCAGCGGGAGAGCTGTGGCAGAACGAACAAGGCAGGGTATTCGCCGGCTACGCCCCGGTGCTTGCGGCGTTAGGGTCCATCTTAGCCGAGATCGATGATTTCATCACTGTCGCTAACAACCTCAAATCACACGGTGGCCGCGAGGCATGGGGACTAATCGAGGCGGTTTTGTACGAGATACTGAGCCGCGAACAGGCTAAAATGCGGAAACTACTGAGCGCGCAATGCAAATCAGCGCTGCCGGATGAAGTTTATGACGCCGAGGAGCAAATGGCGCTGCTCGCGCAGTATGTCGAGTCGAAGCCCCTAGAGGGCACGGGCCGGGTAGCGCTCCCGCTTGCCGACATGGGAAAATACAACGACATGGTCCGAACGTATCTGCCGCATCATCCGTTCATACGCCGGCACGAATTTGGAAACGCCGTACTAGGTTCGACTATAGTGGCGCGCGCCGTTTATCACGGCAGATCGATTTCTCAAGATCGCCTGATAAGCCTGTCGCGACAATGGCGTCAGTCAGCGCCAACGCGTAGGCCGTCGCGTTGATCGTGCGAGACATGACAGCTACTCCCAAAGTCGGTCGACGCGGCGGTCACCTATAATTTGGGCCTGGCAGTTCGGTATGATCGGTTCGAGCCGAGTGAGGCGAGAGGTTCTGCGAGAGGCCGAGGTGCAATTCCAATGCACACGGTTCCGGCGTGCGCCGAGGGCCAACAGGCGACTATGACATGCGGCTGCGGCATGGCGGCTAATGGCAAACCAATGCTGTGCAAGAAGGGGGAATGGTGCCACTCCTTCATGCACGTGTGCGGGAAATGATTTCGAGCTAGCCACGCTCCCGTATTAGCTGAGACTCGGTCTGACAGGTGGCGCGGTAGTGTTTTCAACGAGACACCCCCGCCGCAACGCGGTTCTTGTGCGGCCCAATGCAAGCGTTGCGCATCGCAGCAAATTCGACCACCGATTGGCAGGTAT
>DAIMKK010000496.1:0-2531 GCA_036721745.1 Pseudolabrys sp.
GTGCTCGCAATGTTCGGCGGTTTGCTCACCAGCGCCGACCACAAAGTGCGCATGGACCAGCGCTTCTACGCCGACGACATCGAAGCCGGCATGCGCGCCGCCAACCGGCTCGGCGGCGACGACCTGGCGATCGGTCGGGCGCGCGCCGCGGTGATCAAGCGGCTCAACAACGCCAAGGCGTTACTCGACGCGGTGCCGGCCTCGGCCCGCAACGATCCCGGTTACATTTTCTCGCGCGTGCAGTGGCTGCGCAAAGACAATAAGCCGGAAGAAGCCGGCAAACTGATCCTCACCGTGCGGCAGGACCCCAACGCGCTGGCCGATCTCAATCAGTGGTGGCAGGAACGGCGCCTCCTGGTGCGCAAGCTGCTCGACGATGGCGACCCGCGCACCGCTTATCTCGTCGCGCGCGACGCCGCCTCGCCGCCGCGCGGCTATTTCCGCGCCGACCAATATTTCACCGCCGGCTGGATCGCGCTGCGTTTCCTGCACGATCCGAAGACCGCCGCCGCCCATTTCGCGCACATCGTCGAAGACACCGTCAGCCCTTATGCACTGGCGCGCGGCGGTTATTGGCAAGGCCGCGCGGCCGAGGCCATGGGCCAGCACGCGCAGGCCAAGGCCTATTACGAAATGGCGGCGCAATATACCGCGACCTATTACGGACAGATTGCGCGGGCACGGCTGGGGCTCGCCGATTTGGGCTTGCGCGGGCCGCCCTCGTTCACGCCGGCCAAGCACGTCGAGATGCGTAATCTCGAGGTCGTGCGCGCGGCCGAGATCCTTTACGCCCTCAACGAGCGCGATTTTCTGGCGTCGATCTATGCCGAGCTCGGCGAAAGCAGCTCCGACGTCGCGGTCCTTTCGGCGCTCGCCGAGCTCGCCGGCAAGAACGGCGACGGCCGCGCCATGCTGTTGCTGGGCGAAGGCGCCTATGGGCGCGGATTGCCGCTCGAATATTACGCTTATCCGACCATCGGGCTGCCCAATTACCAGCCGATCGCGCCGCCGATCGATCCAGCGGTGGCCTATTCGATCGCCCGCCAGGAGAGCCACTTCAGCCAGAAGGTGGTCTCGGTCGCCCATGCCATGGGGCTGATGCAGGTGACGCCGGAGGCGGCGATCGACACCGCCAAGAAGTTCAAGGCGGTCTACAACCGCGCCCGCCTACTCAACGATCCGGTTTACAATATGCAGATGGGCGCGGCCGAGCTCTCCAATTTGCTCACCGGCTATAACGGCTCCTACATCCTCACCTTCGCCGGCTACAATGCCGGGCGTGGCCGCGTGCGCCAGTGGATCGCCGCCTATGGCGATCCGCGCGACCCGAAAGTCGATCCGGTCGATTGGGTCGAGCGCATTCCGATCTCCGAGACCCGCAATTACGTCGAGCGGATCATGGAAAACCTTCAGGTCTATCGCGCCCGTTTCGGCGGCGGCAGCAAGCTGATGATCGAGGCCGATCTCAAGCGCGGCGCAACGAATTGATCTCGCCCGCCTGATCGGTCACCTTGCGGTGCCATGCCAGCCCCCGACGCAGCGACAAACGCCACCTCCGCCTTCATCTCCGCCGGCGACGGACTGCGGCTGCATGCGCGCTGCTATGGCGCCCGCAGCGTCCCCGCTCTGCCGGTGGTCTGCCTGCCGGGCCTCGCCCGCACGGCGGCGGATTTCGAGGCGCTTGGCGAGGCGCTGGCGAGCGACCAAAGCCGGCCGCGCCGTGTCATCGCGCTCGATTACCGCGGCCGTGGCCAATCGGAATACGACCGCGATCCGGCAAATTACAACTTCCAGGTCGAGCTCGCCGATGTCCTTGCCGTCATGGCCGCGCTCGACGCCGCGCGGGCGATCCTCATTGGCACCTCGCGCGGCGGCATCCTGGCGATGCTGCTCGCCGCCGTGCGGCCGACGGCGATCGCCGGCTGCGTGCTCAACGATATCGGTCCGGTGATCGAGCCGAAGGGGCTGATGCGGATCAAGGGCTATGTCGGCAAGCTGCCGCAGCCGCGATCCTTCGAGGAAGGCGCCGAAATCCTGCGCCGGTTGTTCGACGCGCAATTTCCCAAGCTCACGCACGAGGATTGGCTGGCCAGCGCCCGCCGCGCCTTCCGCCAGGAAAACGGCGCCCTGGTGCCGACCTATGACGTCAAGCTCGCCAAGACGCTGGAAGGCGTCGACTTCGAGAAGCCGTTTCCGCCGCTCTGGGCGCAGTTCGACGCGCTCGGCCACAGCCCGCTGATGGTGATCCGCGGCGCCAATTCCGACATCCTGTCGCCCGCAACGGTCGAGGCGATGCGCGCGCGCCGCGCGACGCTGGAGACGATCGAGGTGCCCGATCAGGCCCACGCGCCGCTATTGGCGGAAACCGACGTGATCGCGCGCATCGCGGATTTTGCCGCGCGCTGCGGGCATTGATCGTCGCCCGCGGGAACAGCAGAAGCGCTGCTAAAGAAAAAACCCCCGGCAGTTTCCCGCCGGGGCTTGAGGTTCAAGCGAACTTCACCTTGATCAGACGATCAGGGATAGAAGTT
>DAIMKK010000497.1:0-2527 GCA_036721745.1 Pseudolabrys sp.
CTCCAAGGCCGAGGCCGAGCGTCTGGTATTGGCGGCGCAACCGCAAGCCGTCATCATGCGGCCGTCGGTCGTATTTGGACCGGAGGACGATTTCTTCAACCGCTTCGCCGCGCTGGCGCGCATCTCTCCGGCGCTGCCGTTGATCGGCGGCGGCACCACCCGCTTTCAGCCGGTTTTCGTCGGCGATGTCGCTGCGGCGATCGCCAACGCCGTGGACGGCAATGCCAAGGGCGGCACGGTCTATGAATTGGGCGGGCCGGAGGTGAAGACGTTCGAGGAGCTGATGCGATACGTGCTGGCGACGATCGGGCGCAAACGGCTGCTGGTGCCGGTGCCGTTCTTCGCCGCCAAGATCAAAGCGGCCTTGCTGCAATATTGGCCGAAGCCACCGCTCACGCCCGACCAGGTCGAGCTGCTGCGGGTCGATAATGTGGTCTCCGAAGCCGCCAAAGCGGAAGGCCGCACGCTGCAAGGGCTCGGCATCGAGCCGGAGCTGATCGAGGCGATCGTGCCGGCCTATCTATGGCGCTTCCGCAAGACCGGCCAGTTCCGCAATCGCACGGCTTAATCTCAGCCGCCTTACACAAAATAAATCGCCAAAAGACCGCCGGCGCCGACCACGATTCGCCACCAGGCGAACAGCGCAAAATTATGCCGCTGCACGTAGCCCAAAAACGTCTTCACCACGATCCATCCGAAGATGAACGAGCAGATGAATCCAACGGCGATCAAAGTAATGTTGGCGTGGGCAAGTTCGGCGCGATCCTTGAAGGCTGCGTAAGCGAAAGCGCCGACCATGGTCGGCATCGCCAGCCAGAACGAGAATTCCGCCGCCGAGCGGCGGTCGGCGCCGAACAACATGGCGCTCACGATGGTGGCGCCCGCGCGCGACACGCCGGGGATCATGGACAGACATTGGCAAAGGCCGATACCGAAATACATCGGCAGCGTGAAACCGGTCGCTTCGTGGAAGCGCGGCTTCAGGTCGAGGCGGTCGATCCAGAGCAGAACGAAGCCGCCGACAATGAGCGCGACGCAGACGATGCGCACGTCGAACAGATATGTCTTGATGATGGGATAGGCGAGCGCACCGACCACCGCGGCCGGCAGAAAGGCCAGCAGCACGCCGATAACGAAGCGCGCCGCCGCCCAGTCGGTAAACATGTTGCGCGCCAAATTCCACAGCCGGCCGAAATAAATGCTGAGCAGCGCCAAAATGGCGCCGAGCTGAATCAGAATGGCGAACGACTTGCCGAAAGCATCGTCGCCCCAGCCAAGGATGCGTTCCATCAGCAGCAGATGGCCGGTCGAGGAAACCGGCAGATATTCAGTCAGCCCCTCGACGAGGCCGAGCACGGCCGCTTTGACCAGGTCGATATTTGCCGCGATCGGCCCGGCCGCTTGCATGGCGTGAAGGGTCATAGGGCGTGCTCCGGAAGGGTCTGCTGGTTCAAGGGGGGGAATCGCTAAAGGCCAGCGCTTTTGGCGCAATGCCATCATTGGGGCAACGAAAAAAGTCATAACCGCCATTAATTTGCTCCGCTTTCGTTGCTCCAACGTGGCGGATTCCTATAGTGCGTCGACCGATTCTTACGCTGCGGCCTTAGCCGCATAACTGGATGCCCATGCTGACACTGTTTCAACAATCGCTCTGTCCTTTCTCGCGCTATGTGCGCCTGATCCTTGGCGAATATGGCATCCAAGTGCGCCTGGTGGAGGAGCGGTTCTGGGAACGGAGGGAGGAGTTCCTGCTGCTCAATCCGGCCGGCCAAATTCCGGTGTTGGTGGCCGACGGCCAGCCGGCAATTCCGGGCGCGTCCATCATCGCGGAATATATCGAGGAGACGCTGCCGCCGGAGCACAGCGGGGATCGCCTGCTGCCGGCGACGCCAGGTGAACGGGTCGAGGTGCGCCGGCTGGCGAGTTGGTTCAACGACAAATTCCATTCGGAAGTCAGCGGCCCGCTGGTCAGCGAACGCGTATTCAAACGGCATATGACGGTGGAACAAGGTGGCGGGGCGCCCGACACCGATGCGATGCGCGCCGCTCGCCACAATATCCGCTATCATCTGGCCTATATCGGCTGGCTAGTGCGCACGCGCGACTGGCTCGCCGGCGATCGGCTGAGCTTGGCCGACCTTGCCGCGGCGGCGCATTTATCCACCGCCGATTACCTGGGCGATGTGCCATGGAACGCAGACGAAGCCGCCAAAAACTGGTACGCGCGGGTGAAGTCACGGCCCTCGTTCCGGGCGATCCTGGCCGACACGCTGGCCGGGCTGCCGCCGGCGGAAAGCTACGCCAATCTCGACTTCTGAGCGACCCGAGTGAAATTAAGCAAGCGCTGATCGAACGCGCGCGAACGCTCAGTTTCGACGTGGCCGGCGTGACACGGCCCGATGCGGTACCGGAAGCCAAGGCGCGATTGGAGCGCTTTCTCGCCGACGGCGCCCATGGCGACATGGTCTGGATGGCGACGACGGCCGAGCGCCGCGTATCGCCAAGCGCGCTGTGGCCGGACGTGCGC
>DAIMKK010000498.1:0-2524 GCA_036721745.1 Pseudolabrys sp.
TGGTGCCGCTGCATGCCTGGTTGCCGCTCGCGCATCCGGCCGCGCCCAGCCATGTCTCCGCGCTGATGAGCGGCGTGATGACCAAGGTCGCGGTCTATGGCCTCATCCGCATCGTGTTCGACCTGCTCGGGCCGCCCGACTGGTGGTGGAGCATGGTGGTGCTCGCCGTCGGCGGCATCACCGCGGTGATGGGTGTGCTCTATGCGCTGATGCAGCACGATCTCAAACGCCTGCTCGCCTATCACACGGTGGAGAATATCGGCATCATCTATATCGGGCTTGGCTTGGCGCTGGCGTTCAAGGCGCACGGCATGCCGTTAGCCGCGGCGCTGGCGCTCACCGCCGGCCTGTTCCATGTGTTCAACCATTCCGTCTTCAAAAGCCTGCTGTTCTTCGGCGCCGGCGCGGTGCTCAACGCCACCGGCGAACGCGACATGGAGCATCTCGGCGGGCTGATCCACCGCATGCCGCAGACGGCTTTCGTATTCCTGGTCGGCTGCGTGGCGATTTCGGCGCTGCCGCCGCTCAACGGTTTCGTGTCCGAATGGCTGACCTTCCAGGCCATCCTGCTCAGCCCGCAATTGCCGTCCTGGGGCCTGAAATTCCTGGTGCCCGCGGTTGGCACGCTGCTGGCGCTGTCGGCGGCGCTCGCGGCCGCCTGCTTCGTCAAAGCCTTCGGCGTGAGTTTCCTCGGCCGCGCCCGCACGCCCGCCGCCGCCAACGCGAAAGAGACCGATAGCAACTCGCTGGCCGCGATGTACTTCCTCGCCGCGCTCTGCCTGGTCGCCGGTATTGTGCCGGGCTTCTTCATCGACGCGCTGGCGCCGGTGACCAAAAGCCTGGTCGGGGTCAGCATGCCGCATCAGGCCGGCGTGGAGTGGCTTTCGATCGTGCCGATCGCGGAAAGCCGCAGCTCCTATAACGGGCTGCTGGTCTTCATCTTCGTGCTGCTGTCCGGCTCGTTCGCGGCCTTCGCCATTCATCGGCTGGCCTCCGATAAACTGCGGCGCGCACCGGCCTGGGATTGCGGCTATCCGGACCCGAGCCCTGCCACGCAATATACCGCCTCAAGTTTCGCGCAGCCGATCCGCCGCGTTTATGGCACCAGCGTATTCCGCGCGCGCGAGATCGGCGAGATGCCGCCGCCGGGCGCAACGACGCCCGCGCGCCTGACGGTCGAGTTGCGCGATCTGATCTGGGACGCAGCTTACGCGCCGGTCGCCACCGGCATCGAATACGCTGCCGAAAAGCTCAATTACCTGCAATTCCTCACCATCCGCCAATATCTCTCGCTGGTGTTCACGGCGCTGGTGATCCTCCTGCTGGTGCTCGCGATATGGCAGTGACGATCCGCGATTTCGCCTTGCAAGGCGCGCAGATGCTGATGGTGCTGCTGCTCAGCCCGCTGCTCACCGGCTTCGTGCGCAAGGTGAAGGCGCGCCTGTTGCGCCGGCAGGGTCCGCCGCTGCTACAGCCTTACCTCGATCTGATCCGGCTGACGCGCAAGGAGGTGGTGCTGGCGGAAAGCGCGTCCTGGCTGTTCCGTGTCATTCCCTACATCGTGGTCGCTGGCACCTGGGTCGCGGCCTCGCTGGTGCCAACCTTCGGCAGCGGCTTGCTGTTTTCATGGTCGGCGGATCTGATCGCCATCATCGCGCTGCTTGGCAGCGCGCGCTTCTTCCTGGCGCTTGCCGGCCTCGACGTCGGCACCAGCTTCGGCGGCATCGGATCGAGCCGCGAGGTGATGATCGCCTCGCTCGCCGAGCCGGCAATGCTGATGATCGTGTTCACGCTGGCGCTGGTCGCGGGCTCCACGCAGCTCTCGACCATGGCCGCCTACATGCTGTCGGGCGAAGAGGGCCTGCGGGTTTCGATTGGCCTTGCGCTGCTCGCGCTGATCATCGTGGCGATCGCCGAAAATGCGCGCATCCCGATCGACAACCCGGCAACCCATCTCGAGCTCACCATGGTGCACGAGGCGATGGTGCTGGAATATTCCGGCCGCCACCTCGCGCTGATCGATCTGTCGTCCGAACTCAAACTGCTGCTCTATATCTCGCTGGTCGGCTGCCTGTTCGCGCCGTGGGGCATCGCCGGACCCGACGCCAGTGCGCAGGCGCTCGCCATCGGCGTGGTCATATACATCGCCAAGCTCGCGGCCGGCGGCGTCCTGCTGGCCGTGTTCGAGACCGCTATCTCCAAAATGCGCGTGTTCAGGGTGCCGGGATTTCTCGGCGCGGCGCTGATGCTGGGCCTGCTCGCCACCTTACTGATGTTCGTCTCGCGGAGCCTTTAGAGAATGCGTGGCATCTCCTTCGACGTCGCTCATATGCTGGCCGGCTCGCTGGTGCTGGTGAGCTTCATGCAGCTCTATCAGGCCCGGCTCTACGCGCTGCTCAATATCTTCGCGTTGCATGCCTTGATCCTGGCCGCGTCGGTCGCCTGGCAGGCCTTCATCCAGGATGCGCCCCATCTTTATCTGACGGCGCTGATTGCGCTGGTATTCAAGGCTATCGTCATTCCG
>DAIMKK010000499.1:0-2510 GCA_036721745.1 Pseudolabrys sp.
ACTTCCCAACCGTGCTGGAAGCGGCCGGCTTGGTATGGAACGAAGCCGCCGCCGTGGGCGAGGCAGATTTTCAGCTTTGGATAGCGCTCCAGCACACCGCCGAATACGAGGCTGGCGCCGGCGATCGTGGTTTCGAACGGCAGCCCCACCATGTTTCTCAAGTAATATGAAGTCAAACGCTCGGCCCCCGCACCGACCGACGGATGCACGAAGATGAAGGCGCCGAGGGTTTCCGCCGCGGCCCAGAACGGCTCGAGGGCTGGATCGTCGAGATTGCGTCCGTTGACGTTAGTGCCGATCATGGCGCCGCGTAAGCCAAGATGCGTCATCGACCGTTTGAGTTCATCGCCCGCTGCTTGCGGCGCTTGCAGCGGTACGGTGCCGAGACCGAGGAAACGTTCGGGATGCCGCCGGACGACTGCCGCAATCTCCTCGTTCTGGATCGCCGCGCAGGCCTGCGTCAACGCCACCTCGTGGCCATAGAAGAATGTGAAAACATTCGGTGAAAGAACCTGAACGTCCACATCATTGGCGTCCATGTCGCGCAGCCGCAGACCGAGGTCCCAGATCTCGCGCGGCAGCGGGTGCTGTACGACCTTGCCGTCGATCTCAAGCGTGCCGCCGCGCGCGTCGATATTTGTGAGCTTCGGCGCCACCTTGGGCGACTGCTTGGCGAGCAGCCGCATCGCCTCTTCGGTTAGAACATGGGTGTGGCAATCGATCGTGCGTGCTGTGGTCATCGGCTCTCCGAACTATGCGCCACGCGTGCGTTCGCCGCACATGTCGGCGGCGATTTTCTCGGCGAGCATGATGGTGGGAATATTGGTATTGCCGCGCGGCACCGCGGGCATGATCGACGCGTCGACCACACGTAAGCCGCTGACGCCGCGAAGGCGGCCGCTGTTGTCGACGACCGCGTCCGGATCGTCGGCCCGCCCCATGCGGCAGGTGCCACAAACGTGGAACGTGCCCGCCACATTGTTTCGGACGTAATCCGCGAGTGCGGCCTTGTCGTTGACCAGCTCAGCCAAGTCGATCCGGCGCCCGGTCAACCGGCCAAAGACAAAATCAGCCAGCGCCGGAACGGCGTCGAGCGTGCCGGCGATGACCGCCGCCTTTATCGCATTCGCGCGGGTGAGCTGATTGAGCTGCCGGATCCGGTCGGTGAACCGCACCGGGAACACGGTCGTGTAGAGCGCACGAACCGGATCGCTGGATACCAGCGCGACGATGCGGCGGAAGCCGTCCATCAGGCGAAGCAGATCAATTTCCTCGCCGACGAAATTGAACTCGATACGCGGCCGGCGCGCCGGGTCCGGCGACGTAAGCGTGACGCGCCCGCGCGACGCCGGCTTGAAGATGGTGGCGTTGAACGTGGCAATTTGCCGGCCGAGCGCGCTCCAAGATGTCTTGCTGTGCGCCGCGATATACATGTCGCTCGGCGGCGTCGCCGGCATCCCGGACGAGTATCGCAAGCAGGTCATCGGATGCGGGCGCAGTGCCTTTTGCTGCCGCGCGCCGCGGCGCAAATGGGCGGCGAGAAAGAGCAGCGGATGGTTCTGCAAATTGCAGCCCACGCCGCGCAAATCGGCGACTACGTCTATCCCGAGCGCACGCAGCTCCGTCGCGGGGCCGATCCCGGCACGCAACAGAAAGGCCGGCGAATGGATGGCGCCGCCGCACAGCACGATTTCGGCGCCATGGAAATACCGGTTGGCGCCATCGACAATCGCCGAGACGCCGCTAACGCACCGCCCGTCGAACAGGAACCCGGTAACAGTCGCGCCGGTCATGATCGTGAGGTTCTTGCGGGCGCGAACGCTGGCATCGAGGTAGCACATTGCGGTCGAGCCGCGGCGCACCGGCGTGTTGCTCATCGGCAGCGAGCCAATGCCGTCACGGAAATCGCCATTCATATCGGCGATGTGAGACGTCTGACTCTCGCTCGCATATTGGTCGACGGCGCGCGACAGTGGCGGCCATTGCTCGCGCGGGGTGCGACGTATCGGGATCGGACCGCTATCGCCGTGTAGGTCGCCGTGAAAATCGGCGTCCGTTTCTAGCTTGCGGAAGTACGGTAAAACCTCATCCCAACCCCAGCCGGCCGCGCCAAGCTGCACCCATTCGTCGTAGTCGGCCGGCGTGCCGCGCAGCGCGATCTGCCCCATCACGGAGGAACCGCCGCCCATAATGCGCCCTTGGTCGAACGTCGTTTCCGGCGACGTCTCGTGCGTGCGCCAATGCGCTTTCAGGCCAGGCCACATGTAGGCCTTGTTGTAATAAGACGATGCAAAGGTATCGAACACATCGGCGGGCTCTTGACCGGGCGCGGTATCGCGCCCGGCCTCGATCAGCAGCACCGAATGCTTCGATTGCGCCGACAAACGATTGGCCAGAACGCAGCCGGCCGAACCGGCACCGATGATGATCTTGTCAAAACCGGTCACTCAAGACGCCTTCAGACCGAGTATCTGACGCGCCTCCTTCGGCGTCGCGACGTCGCGGCCCAG
>DAIMKK010000500.1:0-2508 GCA_036721745.1 Pseudolabrys sp.
CCCAGGCCAGCAGCAGCACGATCAGAATGGTCAAAGCGATATTGAACGGGCTCGACAGCAGATTGGTCCGCAGCCATCCGAGCGCGCCGGCCATCGCCGCCGGCGCCGGCCGCGCCGCAATAGTGGTACCGCGCACGAATTTGATTTCCATGACGGCGAGGTCGCCTTCGGACATGGTCATGGCGTCGCCCTCACCGTTCCACCAGCGCGATGCGGCTGTTGTAGATGTTCATCAAGAGCGAGGTCGCGAGGCTGATCGTGAGGTAGACCGCCATGGTGATGGCGACGACTTCGACCGCCTGCCCAGTGTTGTTCAACACCGTGCCGGTGAACACCTGCACCAGATCGGGATAGCCGATCGCCACGGCCAGCGTCGAATTCTTGGTCAGGTTGAGATATTGGCTGGTCAGCGGCGGGATGATGACCCGCATCGCCTGCGGCACCACGATCAGCCGCAAGGTGGGGCCGGCCTTCAAGCCCACCGAATAGGCCGCTTCGGTCTGCCCGCGCGACACCGCGGTGATGCCGGCGCGCACCACTTCGGCGATGAACGCCGCAGTGTAGATCGAAAGTCCGAACAGCAAGGCGGCGAATTCCGGCAAGACCTCAATGCCGCCGTTGATATTGAAACGCCCGGCCGACGGAAATTCGAAGGCGAGCGGAAATCCGGCAAGCGCCAGCGCGAGGAGCGGCAGGCCGATCACCAGGGCCTGGCCCGCGGAAAAAATCGGCGCCTGCTGCCCGGTCTGCTCCTGCCGCTTGCGCGCCCAGACATAAAAGGCGATCGCGCCGGTAATTCCGACGGCGAACGCAATCAGCACCCAGCCGAAACCGTCCTTGAAGATCGGCTGCGGGATGAACAGGCCGCGATTGTTGAGAAAGATGCCGCCCGGGACCACAAGACTTTCCCGCATCTCCGGCAGCGCCTTGAGCACGGCGTTGTACCAGAACAGCAATTGCAGCAGCAGCGGAAGATTGCGGATGGTCTCGACGTAGCCGGTGGCGGTTTTGGCCACCAGCCAGTTCTTCGACAGCCGCGCGATGCCGATGATGAAACCGAGGATGGTCGCGATCACGATGCCGATCCCGGCCACCAGCAGCGTATTGAGTAACCCGACCCAAAAGGCGCGGCCATAGCTGGATGTCGCCGAGTCGAATTTGATCAAGGTCTGGCTGATGTCAAAGCCGGCCGTGTGGTTCCAAAAGCCGAATCCGGAGGCGATATGCGCGCGCTCCAGATTGTCGATGGCGTTGCGGGCGGCGCCGTAGACAAGAACCCCGATGACCGCACAAAGCGCGACCTGATAGGCGATGCTGCGGACCTTGGGGTCGTTGTAGAACGCGACCCGCGCGGGGGACGACCCCGTCGGAAGGTCAATCGACATTTGCCCCTCGTCGGCCTCGCGACGCCCCTGACGGCGTCGACCGCCGAATCGCCGGGGCCGCACGCAACTTTCGGCGATGCGGCATCAACGATCGGTCAACGGATCGGCGGCGCGTATTGGATGCCGCCCTTGTTCCATAATTTGTTCAGACCGCGGTCGATCTTGAGCGGCGAGCCCTGCCCGACATTGCGTTCGAATGACTCGCCGTAGTTGCCGACCAGCTTGATAATGCGGACCGCCCAGTCCTTGGGCAGACCAAGTTGCTCGCCGTAATTACCCTCGGTACCGACGAAGCGTTTGATATCCGGATTGGTCGATTTGACCATCTCATCGATGTTCGTGGAGGTGATGTTCAGCTCTTCGGCGTTGATCATGGCGAACATCACCCACTTCACGACGGTAAACCACTTGTCGTCGCCCTGGCGTACGACCGGACCGAGCGGCTCCTTCGAGATGATCTCGGGCAGGATGATGTGGTCGTTGGCGTTCGCGAGGCGCAGCCGTTCGGCGTAAAGGCCAGAGGCGTCGGTGGTATAGGCATCGCAGCGGCCGGCGTCATAGGCCTTCACCGCTTCGTTCGCGGTCGCGAAAGTTACGCTCTTCATCTGCATTTTATGGGCATGAAAGTAATCGGCCAGATTGAGCTCGGTCGTCGTGCCTTGTTGCACGCAGACCGAGGCGCCGTTGAGCTCAAGCGCCGAGTTCACTTTAAGCGCCTTGCGCACCATGAAGCCCTGGCCGTCATAATAGTCGACCCCGGCAAAACTCAGGCCGAGCGAGGAGTCGCGCGACGAGGTCCAGGTAGTATTGCGGATAAGCACGTCGACCTCGCCCGACTGCAGCGCGGTGAAGCGATCCTTCGCCGACAGCGGCACGAACTTGACCTTGTTGGCGTCGTTGAAAATCGCCGCGGCGATGGCGCGGCAGAGGTCGACGTCGAGGCCGGTCCACTTACCTTGCGCGTCGGGCAAACCGAAGCCCGCCAGTGTGCCGTTGGCGCCGCAATTGAGGATGGCGCGGTCGGTCACCGCCTTCAGGGTCTGGGCGGACGCGCTCTGCGCGAAGATAACGAGAGCAAGAGCGAGCATGCTGGCGAAGCGTTTCATGACGCGACCTCTTTGAC
>DAIMKK010000501.1:0-2503 GCA_036721745.1 Pseudolabrys sp.
CCCCCGCAAGCGGATATGCGCGGCGTGTTTATGAGTCCGCGCCCTAACTTTGCGTCTGTCGCTGCGCCTGATCGACATGCACCGCCACTTTGAGGGTTTCGCCGCCGCCACCATAGCGCGTGCCGCGCACCGGCGCGGCGCCAAGGTAATCCAGGCCGATCGCGACCCGCACATGGGCTTCGGTGATACCGATCCCGTTGGTCGGATCGAAGCCGACCCATCCGAGGTGCTCGACATAGACTTCGGCCCAGGCGTGGCCGGCGTCCTGCGCGGTCACGCCGTCGACGCGGTAGAAATGTCCGCCCACATAGCGCGCCGGAATGCCGAGCTGGCGCGCCGCCGCGATGAAGATATGGGTGAGGTCCTGGCAGACGCCGCGGCGCCCCGCGAAGGCTTCCGCCGCCGTGGTCGCCGAGTGAGTCGGATCGGTGTCGAATTTCATCTCGCGATTAAGCGCGGTCATCAGCCCGTGCAGCAGCGCCAGCTGATCGTGGCCTGCGGCCGCGCGCGCGCTGTCGGCGAACTCGACGATGGCGGCGTCGGGTTGCGTGAGCGCGGTCTCGCGTAGGAACAGGTGAGGCGGAAAGCGCTCGATCGCGCCGCTGACGACGCTTTGAGTCTCTTGCGTATCGACCTCGCCCTCGACCGCGACCGCCAGTTCGCGAAACGGTCCTTCGGCGGTGAAGAAATGGCTGATGTTGCCGAAGGCGTCCTCGTGCTGGTGCAGCAGGCAATCTTCCGACAGATCGACGCGCCAGTTCACCACATATTGCCCGTCGTGATTGCGCGGGGTGAGGCGGAGCATTTGGATCACGCCGGTGGGCGGCGCGTCGTAGCGATAGGTCGTTGCGTGGGAAATACGAATTCGCATGAGCTTCCGGCGGGCCAGAGTTACCGGTGACGTTCTAGCACGCTCATAGCAGGAATTGCCCGGTGATGGCGGCGCCCAGCCGGTTGTTCTCGGTAATGAATTCGCCGATGTATTCGTGCAGACCGCGCTGGAAGATACCGTCCATCTTACTGTTTTGTAGCCGGGCGCGGATGCCACGGGCCTGGCGCTGGGCTGGGCCCTGCCGCCCGTAGGCGCCGGCGATCTGGTCGAGGTTACGCACGATCGCCTCGTAGCAAGAGGCGAGCGAGCGCGGCATCTCCTCCTTCAGGATCAGCAGGTCGGCCACCAGCCAGGGCTGCAGGCTCTCGCGATAGACCCAATGATAGGCGGTGAGCGCCGACACCGAGCGCAGGATCGCCGCCCATTGGAAATAATCGAGCGGGCCGCCGACGCGTTCGTTGTCGGGCAACAGCAGATGGTATTTCACGTCGAGGATGCGCGCGGTGTTGTCGGCGCGCTCGACGTAAACGCCGAGGCGGGAGAACCAGTAGGCGTCGTTGCGCAGCATGGTGCGGTAGGCGGAGCCGTCGTAACGCAGCGAGGATTCCTGCACCCAGCGCAGGAAGCGGGAGAATTCCTCGCGCGAGGTCGGGCCGTTGCCGTAGCGCTTGAGCTCGAGCCAGGTGCCGTTAATGGCGTCCCACATTTCCATGGTCAGCGCCGTGCGCACGGCGCGCGCATTGCTGCGCGCGAGCTCGAAGCAGTTGCGGATCGACGAGGAATTGGCGGTGGAGAAGGCGAGAAAATCGGTGACGTTTTCCTCGTTGGCCTCGTCGTGCTGCTTGAAAAAAGCGGTGGCGCAGCCGGCGGTGAGTACCGCGGATTCCCATTCGTTGCTGGTGCCGACATAAGCGAGCGGCAACGCCGACAGCCGCTGCGTGGCGTCGAGAATACGCGCGAGATATTCCGCGCGCTCGACGTAGCGCGAAAGCCAAAACAGGTTATCGGCGGTGCGCGAGAGCATGGCTTCTACTCCCTCTCCCGCTTGCGGGGGAGAGTTGGGGAGGGGGCGTACTCTTGCGCAGGCTTGTCGAAATTCCACCTTCGGCCGACGACCTCCCCCGCAAGCGAGGGAGGTGAAGAGGTGATCGCGGCGCTTCATCAATAAAGCCCTCATCCGTCCAACACCCAAGTGTCTTTGGTCCCGCCGCCCTGGCTGGAATTGACCACCAGCGAGCCCTCTTTCATGGCGACACGCGTCAGGCCGCCGGGCACGATGCGCGTGCCTTTGCTGCCGGTGAGCACGAACGGGCGCAGGTCGACGTGACGCGGGGCCACGCCTTGCTCGACGCAAGTGGGGCAGGTGGACAGTGCCAGCGTCGGCTGGGCGATGAAGTTCTTCGGCGCGGTCTTGAGCTTGGCGCGGAACTGATCGATCGCGATCTTGCTCGCCGTCGGTCCGATCAGCATCCCATAGCCGCCGGAGCCGTGCACTTCCTTGACCACCAGCTCGGGCAGATGGTCGAGCACATAGGCGAGATGCTCCTCCTCGCGGCAGCGCCAGGTCGGCACGTTCTTCAAGAGCGGTTCTTCGTCAAGATAGAATTTCACGATCGCCGGCATGAAGCTGTAGACCGCCTTGTCGTCGGCGATGCCGGTGCCGACCGCGTT
>DAIMKK010000502.1:0-2500 GCA_036721745.1 Pseudolabrys sp.
CAGCATTCAATCGGCATTGCTGTCCGGTGCCCTGTGTGTACCGAAAACCTCATCCGCATTGATTAGCCGAAAGAATCACCTAACGTCAGCGCACCATGATTGCGCTGCTCCGACACGGGAATGGATGCTCTTACGGTTCTTGCAGCACGGCCGTGGGGCGCGGATGGTCGAGAAAGAAACGCAGCATCTCACGCGCGGCGTCGGGGCCTCGCGGATCGGTGTAGGTTCCTGAGGGGCTGCCACCCGACCACGCGTGGCCGGCTCCGTGGATGTCCCACTGCTCGAAGATTGCCCGCCCGCACGCGTCGGCGTGGACGGTGCGCGTGTAGGCATGTCCTCCCGATACCCGACCATGATGCATGTATGTCTTTAGGCTCGTAGTGATCTTCGACTGCGCGATAATGTGATCGCCGTTGCGGGGGTGGACGGTGGTGTCATGATCTCCATGGAACACGATGGTGGGAATAATCGGCCCGCGTCCTTCAGCCATGGGCATGCCACCGGCGCCCTGGCGCATGGCGGCGAACGCGGACGGAAGATCGCTCGCGATGCCGCAGGCGAGGCCGGAATGCACACCCACCGCGGCGTAGAGATCGGGGTAGGTCATCCCCATAATAGCGGCGGCCGCGCCTCCGGCCGACAGGCCGGCGATATAGATGCGTTGTGGGTCGACCGAGTAGTCGCGCATGATTTGGCCGGTGATGCCCGCGATCAGCGAAGGTTCGCCATGGCCACGCTGCTGGTCGCTCGGGCGAAACCAATTCCAGCACTTCGAGGCATTGGCGGCGGCGGCCTGTTCTGGATACGCAACCAGGCAGGTGCGTTGCTCGGCGATTGCATTCATGCGCGTGCCGGCGGCGAAGTCGTCGGGCGATTGGGTGCAGCCGTGCAGCATGATGATCAGGGGAAGTGCCTGCCCGTGATAGCCACTGGGGATGTAGAGCTTGTAAGCACGGTTTCCTGCGTGGTTGCTGTAGGAACGTGCAAGGAACTGTCCGCCGTCCGGCACGATGTCGGGTGTGGGCACCGCAAAGGGCTTCCCCAAGCCGGGCAACCCCAGTCCTGAGCCCACCCGTTTAATCCGTTCGAGCAAGCTGCGCAGCGCCTCGGGCATGTGCGGCCCGGTAACGTGCATGATGCCTGGGCTTCGAAAGCCGGTGCGGGTCTCTTGCCCCATGGGAGAAGATAGCTGGCGATCCGTCGCCTCGACCGCATGAGGCGTCACGTCGATGAGGCGAGTTGGCCGCCCGACAGGCGCGCCCGCGGATTCCATAGTGGCTCCGCCGGCGCGATCGGGTGTGGCGTCGCCTCGAAGCAGGCGTTGCAGGAGCGCCGTTGCTTCGGCGAGCCGGCCGGCGCGCGTCAGGCGGGTCGCCTCGAGCATGCTGTCGCGGTGCGGAAAGTCGTTCATGTCTAGAGCTTCCTATGCTCGGAAACAATTCGGCGTCCTCGCGAGGAAGCCCAACCTGTCTCCCTGTGTATGTCGCTGGCGAGAGCCGTTGGCGCCGGGCTCACCTCCGGATCACGTCGGCGGGGCCCGAGCGATGAGGGCCTCATACCATCCTGTCGGCTAGAGCGGCCTTGACGGCCGCACTGGCGTGAAGCGCTCCCAGTATGTTGACCGAAGCAATCGTTGCGCGAGCAAGCTCGGGCGTAACATCCATGGCAATGTTGGCGAGCCCCAGCACATGGATGTGGAGCGTCTCCCCGGCCGCCCGCACCGTTTCGAGATTGTCCCGCGTGTAGTGCCGCAGACCGAGTTCCAGGCTCTTTCGGGCCGTGGATTGCTTGACCACCTCGGCATGCCGTTCGAGTTGGTTGCGAACTGCGGTACGGATGAAATCCGTGCGGTTCGAGTAGAACCCTTCCTGTACCATCAGATCGATACGGCCCAGGTCGATGTAGCCGAGATTTATCGTAATCTTCTCGGTATCCGCCGACTTGGGTCGCAGTTCCTGCACTCCTGTTACCATCCAATCGCCATCCAATCGCCATCCAATCGGATGGTATATGGCGTGCAGCGCAGACCTTTCAAGGGGCGTCGCAGCGCTTGTGTTCAGCTGGCCGACCGTCTCGATCGCGGGCACCAGCTCAATCGTCCCTCTCCGCGCCTCGCATCACGGCGGTGAACCAGCGTTCAGTGCCGAGACCGCTAGCGGGTGAGCACGACGAAGTCGGTGTCGATATCCGTCTCGTCGCTGAGTGCATTGTCCGACACGATCAGCGAAGCGCCCGGCGAGAGCAGGGCGGAAATCTGCTCGATCGCCTCCGGTGGCAGCGTGATCCGATCGAGCGCGTCGGCGGCGGTCGACACCCCCTGCGGCGCCGACCCGGCAACCGGCATTTCGCGCCGGTCATTGGATGTTTTCTTGGCCCGCTTGCCGGCGTGATCCGTCTGGTGCGAATAGCCGCTCGGGATCGACACCACTGTCCAACGCATCGTCGCCCCATCGTCCTTCAACGCCATGGCGGTGAAAACATGGGTGCCGAGCGGGCGATC
>DAIMKK010000503.1:0-2497 GCA_036721745.1 Pseudolabrys sp.
GGCGGCGATGGTCGAGGCGTCGTGCAGCGCCACCAGCCCTTCGAGCGCATCGGCGAGATGGCCGCCCCATTCCGGCTCGCCGGTGGTGAAGGCCTGCTCGGCGCGGTTATAGGTCGTCGGTAGATGATCGACGCCGGCGATCAGCGCGCCGAACATCTTGCGGTTGCCGACGATGCCGCCGACCGCGATGCCGCCGAAGCCGACGCCGTGATAGCCGCGCTCGCGGCCGATCAGCCGCACGCGCGCGGCATTGCCGCGCACATTGTGAAACGCCAATGCGATCTTGAGCGCGGTGTCGACCGCCTCCGAGCCGGAATTGCAGAAAAACACATGATCGAGGTCGCCGGGCGCCAGCGCCGCGACGCGGCTCGCCAGCTCAAACGCCTTGGGATGCGAAAACTGGAAGGCCGGCGCGTAGTCGAGCTCGGCCGCCTGGCGCTGAATCGCCTCAACGATCGGGTCGCGGTTATGGCCGGCATTAGTGCACCACAGCCCGGCGGAGCCGTCGATCAGCTTGCGGCCGTCGGTCGTGAAATAGTGCATGTCCTTGGCGCGGGCGATGAGGCGCGGGCGTGCCTTGAACGCCCGGTTGGCCGTGAACGGCATCCAATAGGGCTCGAGATCGTTGGGGACCGTGGCGCTTGCGACGTTCGTTTTACTCGTGGCCATAGGGCCGCCTCGCTGTTATTGGCAGGGGCGGTTTATCCGCTTTCGCCGATAATGACAAAGGCGGAAACGGCTGCTACCACGCGGCGATAATCACATTTAGCGACTCGCATGGCCGACAAGCCCAACAAACCGCAAAAGCTCAAAGCCCGCCTGCCGCGCGGCCTTACCGACCGCGGCCCGGCCGAGATCGCCGCTACGCGCCATATGGTGGAGGCGATCCGCGTCGTGTTCGAGCGTTACGGCTTCGAGCCGGTGGAAACGCCGGCGATCGAATACACCGACGCGCTCGGCAAGTTCCTGCCCGACCAGGACCGCCCGAACGAGGGCGTATTTTCGTTCCAGGACGACGACGAGCAGTGGTTGAGCCTGCGCTACGATTTGACGGCGCCGCTGGCGCGCTACGTGGCGGAGAATTTCCAGAACCTCACGTTGCCCTATCGCTCGTATCGTTACGGCTACGTGTACCGCAACGAGAAGCCGGGCCCGGGTCGATTCCGCCAGTTCATGCAGTTCGACGCCGACACCGTGGGCGCTGCGAGCATGGCCGCCGATGCCGAGATGTGCATGCTGGCGGCGGATACCATGGAAGCGCTGGGCATTCCGCGCGGAAGTTATGTGGTGAAAGTGAATAACCGGAAAGTTCTCGACGGCGTGATGGAAGCCATTGGACTTGACGGAGAATCGAATACGGCTCGGCGGCTGATCGTGCTGCGTGCGATAGACAAATTGGATCGGTTGGGGCCCGAGGGTGTTCGCCAGTTGTTAGGTCAGGGTCGCAAGGACGAAAGCGGCGATTTTACTAAGGGCGCGGGGTTAAGCGCCGATGAGCAAACCCTGGTCTTGGTTTCCACAACCCAAGCCTTCACTCTCTCCGAATGTGCAAACGCCGGTAAACGTGATTTGAAAGACATGCGCACGTCGGACGAGGATCGACTCTTCTTCGATAATTTTGGAGCTACAAGATACTTCACGGAAGCCGCCCGCAATGAGATTGGGCGACAAGGTGCAAAAGAGTTGCAGTCGATTGCCGAACTTTGCGAGGCAGCCGGTTACGGATCGAAACGCATTTTGATCGATCCCTCCGTCGTCCGCGGCCTCGAATATTACACCGGCCCGGTTTACGAAGTTGAACTGCTGATCGAAACCAAAGACGAGAGGGGCCGTCCCGTCCGCTTCGGCTCGGTCGGCGGCGGCGGGCGTTACGATGGCCTCGTCTCGCGCTTCCGCGGCGAGCTGGTGCCGGCGACTGGTTTCTCAATCGGCGTCTCGCGCCTGCAGGCGGCGCTCACCGCGCTGGGCAAGCTCGGCGAAAAACGCGAACCCGGCCCGGTGGTCGTGACCGTGTTCGACCGCGACCGCATCGCGGATTACCAGAAGATGGCCGCGGCGCTGCGCAATGCCGGCATCCACGCCGAGCTTTATCTCGGCAATCCGAAGAACAATCTCGGCACCCAGCTCAAATATGCCGACAAGCGCGGCTCGCCTTGCGCCGTCATCCAGGGTGGCGACGAAAAGAAGCTTGGGCTGGTACAGATCAAGGATCTGATCGCCGGCGCTGAGATTGCCACCACCGAGGATCGGGCGGACTATCTCAAGAAGCAGGCCGACGCGCAGTTTGCGGTCAAGGAAGACGAATTGGTCGAGGCCGTGCGCAATCTGCTCGCCCGGCATAAGCTGGGCTAGCGAACTGGCGCGCCGCTTGCATCGCCATCGGCCTCGTGCGCTGGATGCACGACGTGTTCGGCAATTCGGTCGCGCTGGTCGATTTTTCGGCGCCGGCCGCCCTGCTCAGCATCGCCAGCACGCTCAAGATCGAACGCTACGGCAT
>DAIMKK010000504.1:0-2486 GCA_036721745.1 Pseudolabrys sp.
TTGGGACGGACTCTTAGACTCAAGCGAAAGAACCACAATGACTGCCGCAAGCGTGGTGCCGATACAAAATGGCCAAAATCTCATATTCGCCCCTTATACCCAGTGTCGCGAGGTAAATTCTAGCAACACGTGTTGTCTTGGGCAAAGGCGCTCTCAGGGTGGTATCGACGCATTTTGTCAATGTCCGTGGCGCAGCCGAACTCCAGGGCCACCACCGTTCTCGTCGATGAATTCGATGCCCGCTGCCCAGCGGGATAGAAATTACTGCATTCCAATAACGGGCAAACGCGGGTGCGGCTGGATTGTCCGCTTTGCCGCCGCAAGGCGTGCTCGCCTCGCGCCGGCACATGCGCGATTCGCCAGATGAAATCGTCAAGCGCATCGACGAGGAAGCCAGCTGTTCAAAATCCGCTTGCAATCGGCGGAAGCACGGGCCGCCTTCGAGGCTTTCCTAACAAGGAATCGCTGAGGACGTCGACCTCACTCAGCCGGTTCAGCCGTCGCGACCATGTCCGGAACCAGAACCACTTGGACTGGCGCCGCCGGGTGCGGACCGCCGGCGTGGGTCAGCTCATCAATATGTCGAATGTGCCTAACCGCCTCGCGGGCTGAAGCGGTGTGCGTGAACAATTCGAGCGTCTCGGTTTCGCTCTCCGTCACTGGCGTCAGCGCGTCGTCCATGTAGCCTCGACGGTTGGGATCGCGCCGTATGCGTTGGCGCATTATTTCGAGGCGCGCCCAATGCGCTACAAATTGCGCGTGTTTACTGACGATCTCCCAGGCATATTTTGGATAGAACTTCCAGACCGGCTCGATCGGCAGTCCTGCGCGCCGTTCGCGGCGGAATTTGAGGCGGAAAATACCACCTTGCAGCGGGCTGAGCTTCTCGACCGCCATAAAGCGGGAATAGACCATCAGTATCGCGAGCAGGCTGGCAATATTTCCGCCGGTCGCCGCGCTGCGCCGCAGGATCCGCTCCATGTGCTCTGGCGTGTAGAACGTCTCCCAGGCCATCTTATAGGCCTGCATCCATTGTTCCGCCGACATGTTCGGATGCGCGGTGACAGCGTGTTCGAGATCGTATTTGTTCATATCGGGATCCATCGCCACGCCCTTCTGCCAGAGCACCTTGTGGTCTTCGGATCCCGGCAACGGCGTGAGCATATAGAAGCTCAGAATGTCGATCGGCAATTCCTTCTTGATGATCGCGATATCCTCGCGGATCGACTGCGGCGTGTCGTTGGGGAAGCCGAGAATATAGCCGGCATAGGTGACCACGCCGGCATATTTCCAGGCCAGCAGCATGGCGCGGTATTCGGTAATCTTGTTCTGGCGCTTTTTGGCGCCCGCCAGATTGGCGGGATTGATGTTCTCAAGTCCGATGAACGCGCGCTTGACGCCCGCGCGGGCGGCCTTCGCCACGAAATTCGGGATCTTGTGGCAAAGCGTATCGACCTGAATCACAAGTCGCAGGTCCATGTTCTCCCTTTCGCGCAAGGCGATGAGCCGATCAAACACAAGCTCCCAGTCCTTATTGCGCGCAAAGTTATCGTCGGTGATGAAGAAGTGGCGCACGCCGTCGCCGTAATGTTTCCGGACCAGCGCCTCGACATCGTCCGCCGATCGGCGCCGCGACTTGCGGCCTTGCACGTTGATGATCGTACAGAACGAGCACTGATACGGGCAGCCCCGCCCGGCATCGAAACTCGCATGATGCTTGAGGGTGCGGCGCAGGATCGCCGACGGCAGATACGGCGCCGGTTCGCTGGCGATATTCGGCAGATCGGCCATATGATTGTATATTGGCTTGAGCACGCCCGCTGCCGCGTCACTCAGCAGAATATCGAGGCGGCTTTCCTCCGCCTCGCCGGCGAATAGCGTCACGCCGATGTCGAGTGCCGTTTGGAGATCGGGTGGGAGCTGCGGCAGCATGGCAAGGCAGCCGGAAACATGAAATCCGCCGATCACAACCGGAATGCCCGCGGCACGTAACGGCCGCGCCAAGTCGAGAGTACGCGGAAATTGGTTCGATTGTACGCCGACAAAGCCGACCATGCCGAAGCCGCCGTGCCGGCGGATCAACGCGATCAGATCATTTACTTTAACGCGCGTGTTGATTTCGTCAGTCACGCTGATGTCGATCGCGACATCCGGCCCAAGCACTTGCCGCTCGGCAGCGTCGAGCGCAAGACCGTATACGGCGGCGAGTGAGTTAGACGGGATCGACGAGCGCAGCCACTGTACGACGTAGCCGTCATCGTCATAACGCGACGGCTTCACCAAAATGAGCTGAAACCGACGCTGTGGCAACGCATCCGTTACGGACATAAATCGACGCCCCCACGCGCCACTTATGCAACCAGTTTATAACGTGTATCCCGGCTGCACCTCCTCCGCAATATTGATGCCTAAGGTCGTGCGATCGTTCGCCTATTCCGTTCGCGACCTTGGTTGAACGTCATAGCGGTACGTGACGCTGGCTAAGG
>DAIMKK010000505.1:0-2477 GCA_036721745.1 Pseudolabrys sp.
CTTCGATATCGCCGGCAGCGGCCGCGCCGATCCGTCGAGCCTGCTGGCGGCGCTGGCATTGGCGGCGCGGCTGGCTGCTCATGCGCCAGCGCTCGTGCCCGCTAAATAACGAATGGCTCAGATCGACGACCTGCCGCCGCTGCGCGAGGTCATTCGCCGGCATGGTCTGTCTGCCAAAAAGTCCCTCGGCCAGAATTTTCTGTTCGATCTCAATCTGACCGTGCGCATCGCCCGTGCCGGCGGTCCGCTCAAGGACGCAACCGTCGTCGAGGTCGGCCCGGGACCGGGCGGATTGACGCGCGCGCTGCTGGCCGAAGGCGCCCAGCGCGTCATCGCCATCGAGCGCGACGACCGCGCGATTGCCGCGCTGGAGGAAATCGCCGCGCGCTATCCGGGCCGATTGGAGATCGTTTCCGGCGATGCGCTCGCGTTTGATACGCGCCGGCATATCGGGGACAGGCGCGCAATGGTGGTCGCCAACCTGCCCTACAATATCGCGACCGCGCTGCTGATCGGCTGGCTCACCGAGCCGTGGCCGCCCTGGTACGACGCGCTGGTGCTGATGTTCCAACGCGAGGTTGCGATGCGCATCGTCGCCACGCCCGGCAGCAAAACTTATGGCCGGCTGTCGGTGCTGGCGAACTGGCGCTGCGAAACCAAGATTATGTTCGACGTGGCGCCATCGGCCTTCGTGCCGCCGCCTAAGGTAACCTCGTCGGTGGTGCGGCTGATCCCGCGCAAGCAGCCGCTCGCCTGCGACGTCGGCGCCTTGCAGAAGGTGACCGAGGCGGCGTTCGGCCAGCGCCGCAAGATGCTGCGCCAAAGCCTCAAATCGCTCGGCATGGACGCGAACGCGCTGCTCGCTGCGGCCGGGATCGCGCCGACCGCGCGGGCCGAAGAAATTCCGGTCGAAGGCTTCGTCGCACTGTCGAAAATTTTCGCCGGGCAGGCGAAAGCCCGCGTGTAAAGACGTCATCGTCGACGAATGGTATCGCGATGTGTGTTCCGCTCGACCGTTCATCGACCGCAGATTGAACGTCGTCGAAAGATAAGCGCGCCGCGAGCCAGGCAAAAAAGGCGAGCACGATTTGTATTAATGATAGAGGATGAAATCCGATGGCGTGACATTCATCACGCTCGCCAAATGGATTTCCATGTCGGCGCTGGTGAGAGTTTCTGAGCTCCCGCTTGCATTGGCGTAGATAACGGTATCGCCCCCGCTCGTCACGATGTCGATCGTATGAGCCGCTATAGTGCCAGGGGGCGCCGCAAGCGAATTGAAAGCAACGGCCTGAACAGTGCTGTTCAACCCGTTGATCGCTGCGATGTCAATGTGATCAGCCCCATGATTGAAGTTGGTAATGGTGTCGAAGTTACCCGGCTGCGAATCTGTGATCGCGTTTAACACAAATGCATCGCTGACGCCGCCGCCGGTCATCGTATCGGCGCCCGAGCCACCAATCAGCACGCTGTTTCCGCTACCACCGATCAGCACGTCGTTTCCGCGACCGCCGACAAGCACGGCGTTTCCGCTGACCGCAGTAATCGTGTCGTCTCCGTCTAGCCCAAAAGCGATTTGATTGCCGTTACCCAAGTTAATCGGGTTATTATGATTGTCGCCAACCACAACTGTGTTTGACGTCGCTGGCGACGAAATCCCTTCTTGATCAGTTGCGATCACATCAAGTGTGTACGTTCCAACCCCAACGTGACCCTCACTGGCCTCGTCGGAATCGGTGGGATCACCGTCGCCGTCTGCGGCATAAAGTTGGCCCGCACTCGTGAGTTCAAACCCAGTCACGGCGGAACCTAATTCGTACGTGAACGTATCGCCGGTGTCACCAATTGCAGAAAAAGATCCAATCAACTCACCAAAACTCAACTGACTGCCGGTTGCATTCACCGCCGAATGCGGGTCGGCGGCAGGGTCGATGTCGAATGTCACCCCGGTGGGCGCTGAATCCGTCACCGTCACCGTTACCGTCGCCGTCGATGTGTCGCCATGGCCGTCCGTCGCCGTATACGTGAAGCTATCATGGAACGCGTTGCCGATCGTAATATTCGCCATCGTGTTCGGGTCGTAGGTATAGCTGCCGTCCGCGTTGAGCGTCAGATGTGCGCCTGAGCCGAGCGTAATTTGCGTGCCGACATTGGCCGCAGAGTCGTTGACTTTCGACACATGCAGCGTGTCGTCCGAGCCGTGGGCGTCGTTGCTCAACACGCCAGCGGCGGCCGAGACCACTAAAGGCGTCTCTTCATCAAAGATCGTGACAACATCGTTATTGGCCGTCACCGTCTCCGGAGTAATCGTTACCGTGATAGGAACGGTGGTTGAGGCAACGGAGCTGATGTCGCCGCCGACGCTGGACTCCTCGGTCGAGGTCGAGGAGAAATGCAGCGTGTCGGAGCCGCCGTCCTCGGTGCCAGGGGTGTAGCTCACCGTCGCGAGCGCCGCGTTAACCGCAGCCAAAGAGCCG
>DAIMKK010000506.1:0-2461 GCA_036721745.1 Pseudolabrys sp.
GTGGCCGAGCTTGCGCGCGCCGGCCAGCGCATGGTCGTGAAACTCTTTTTTATCGGCGTAGGTGAGCCAGGCTTTGAGATGCGCCCTCGGCGTGAGCATGGAAAACCGCTCCGGATACCTGCGCACGATGCGTCCGAAGTTTTTCGGATCGCGCAATTCTGCCAATTCGTAAACGTCATAATTGGTGTCGCGATAGGTCTTGGCCATGGTTTCCCAGGCCAGCGATTCCGCGTCGCAGGAGCATTCGTAGCCAACCAGCCACTTCATGGCGGCAAGTGCGTCCGACACTTGTCCGCCGATTTCACGGTACGGCTTTGGTTCGGAAGTCTTGAGCACCAGCGGCCCGACGCGTTTGCGCAGCAAGGCACGCGCCTTGTCGCATATCGAGGCTGTGGGGGTAAGGTCGAGCGATCCGAGATACCGAAGCGGGAAATCACCACGCTCGAGCATCAGTTCGGCTTCGCTCTGGCGGCGCTCAAGTTTGCGCATGCGGCCGAGCACTTCGTTTTTCTTCGTCTCGTTGCGCGTCTCGAGGAATGGCAGCCAATCCTTCAGCGGAGCATCGGCCGCCAGCTTGGCATAATCCGCTTCGTACCTTTCAAGCGCTTCAGTGGTGAGGTCGTTGGCGTGCTCGCGCATTTTCTCCAACGGAACGATCGCCAGGCAAAGAATCAGCGTCCCGCCCCACGCGATCCCAGCCGCCAGACGCGCAGGGATTTTGGCGCGCAGTGATGGGAACAGCGCCCAAATGCTGAACGACATGATCAGCGGGGGAGCGAGCGCCGGAATAATATGCGGCCACAGGAAGGGCGGCAGGCGGGGTCGGGAGAGCAGCTCGAGCGCCTCAAACGTAACGACGCCGGACGCCGGGATCAAAATGGCCGCCGCCAGCATCGCCGGCCACGCCATGGCACCTTTGACGGCGGCAATGATCGCAATCACCGCCAGCAGGCCCCAAAGGATGAATATCTCGATGGCGGCATAGGCTTGCGCGTAGGCATTGCCAGCCGCGTCGCTACCGGCGAGATCGGCGAGCGTCGCCAGCGTCAAGGCCCAGAACAGAAGCGCCAGGACACCGAGGCCGGCGCTCAGGCCGATTGCGCCGGGAGAACCTTTCCCGCTGTCGGCCATCCTTGCGTCCCCTAGTCCGCGGCGAAGACGCGCCAACCGACGACTCTCGCGTCGATGGCTTCCTGGCTTGCGCAGTTTTGCCATCCGGCATCGCGCCACTGGCAGGGATATGGCAGCAGATATGTTCCGTTGTGATCTTCGCACAATAGCTGCAACGGAAGATCCGCCGGAGGCGGGCCGTCGTTGAACTCACTCAAGCGGTGTTGCCGAGTTGCCATTGGCCGTATCGCGCCTTTGTGTCAGACCGGTTTATACCAATCGGCCCAACGCGTCTGGGCTTTTTCGCAAACGCCCTATTTTTATATGGACGCGCGCTTGCGCGGCAATTCAAGGGACGGCGCGGCGCGTGAAGGCGGTGAAAATCGACGAAGCCGTGGTCGCCAGCACTAGTTGCAAAGCGCGCTCCGGGATGCGGATGGCGAAATAGCTGCCGACGAAAATGCCGGGCAGCGAGCCGACCAGTAGCGAGACGATGATGTGCCAATCGACCGAGCCCATAATCCAGTGGCCAAGCCCGGCGATCAGCGTCAACGGTACCGCGTGCGCGATGTCCGAGCCGACGATCTTGGCGATCGGCATTTGCGGATAGAGCAGCACCAGCATGACCACGCCGATGGCGCCAGCGCCGACCGAGGAGATCGAGACCAGCACGCCGAGCAGCCCGCCAACCAGCACCGTAATGATAGCCGTCCGCTTGGGATCGAGTTCGCTGACGCGCGCGCGGTAGATCGCCACAAGCGGACCGCCGAACACCAGCACGAACGCGGTGGCGAAGAGCGCGGCGCTGAGCACGAGCGTGATCAGGCCGCGCGCGGCGTCGCCGTTGAGGTTGAAGTGCGACAATACCGCCAGCGTGGCGATCGTCGCCGGAATGCTGCCGCTCGCCAGCCGGCGCACCACACGCCAGTCGATGCTGCGCGCCAGCCCATGCACCAGGCTGCCGCCGGTCTTGGTGGCCGCGGCATAAAGCAGGTCGGTGCCAACCGCGGTCGCCGGATGAATGCCGAACAACAGGATCAGGATCGGCGTCATCAACGAGCCGCCGCCGACGCCGGTCATGCCGACCAGCAGGCCTACGGCGAAGCCCGACAGCGAATAAAGCGGATCGATCATGGACATGGAACGGCTGCGGTGCTCACGGCGTTATGGTCGCAAGACGAATCTAACCACATTCGGGGGCGGCGGTCATCTCCATGACGCGGCGGCAGGCGTTAGGTTCCACGAACACATTTCACGGCAGCGTCAAATCGCGCAATTTTTTGCGTGTGATGGGTGTGATTACGATGAAATAATACCTAATCTTAAAAAAAATAATATTTTTTCTTGCCGG
>DAIMKK010000507.1:0-2447 GCA_036721745.1 Pseudolabrys sp.
TCTGGCGCTTCTCCAGCTCGGTCATCGCCTCCTGCAGCACTTCCGGATGCGCGATCAGGTAGTCGTGCACGACGCGTTCGATCTCGCCCTTCTGGACGGGCGAGAAATTCTGTGCCCGCACGGCTTGCGGCGCGGCGATGGCCAGTAACGCGGCACAAACGGCAGCGAAATAGCGTGGACTCGATGTCATCGGGTGTTTCCTTGCTGTGGTCATTTGTTGGCGGCGGCCGGCGGTTTGACGCTGACGATATCATCGGCGCGCACCCAGGCGGGAGAGCCTATGGGCAGGCGGGTCTTGGCGCGCGTCGCGAGTTGACGCGCCGTTTTGACGTCGCCGCGCATGAAAGCGGCCTGCGCCGAAGCGAGGTCGGCTTGGGCGAGATCGCCCTTGCGGCCGTACGCCATGGCGAGTTGCATATAGGCGTCGGATGATTCAGGCTCGCGGCTGAGCGCGGTATGGAGCAGCGGGACCGCTTCGTCGGCGTACTTGGTGTTGTTGGTGGCGATCAGCGCCTGGCCGAGCATGATATCGATCAGCGGAGCGTCATGCGCGAGCGCCACCGCGCGGCGCAGCGGCGCGACTGCTTCGGCCGGACGGCCGCCTTCGAGGAGAGCTTGGCCCTTGAGCTCATAGAAATACGGATTGTTCGGCTGCGTCTGGATCAAGGCGTCGATCTGCCCGACCGCGTCGCGCGAATCCCCATGACGATAAGTCGAGATGGCGCGGGCATAGCGCGCGGGCAGGCTGTGATCGCCGAGCGGATAGCGGCGCGCCACCGTGTCGGGCCGATCCAGGAAGCCGGCCAATTTGGCGCGCATCATGTCGTGGCGCAGCTGCAATTCCGGTGGATCTTTGCGGTCGAAATAAGGGCTCGCCGTGGCCAACGTTTCAAGCGCGGCGACGCGCTCGGGCGGCATCGGATGCGACTGCAGATAAGGGTCGATGAAGCGCGAATTGAACAGCGCCTCGTCGCCCAGGCGTTTGAACAGTTCGAGCATGCCGCGGGCCGACTGGCCGGTGGCATTGAGGAATTTCACGCCGGCATGGTCGGCCTGGTCTTCTTGGGTGCGCACATAAGCGAGCAGCGAGCGCTGGATCGCTGACTGCGGCGCCATGATCACCGCGGCACCGACGTCGCCACTGCCGGAGCGCGCGCCGGCAACCATGGCACCGACGCCGGCGAGCAATGCGATGATCGAGGCGGTCTGCGCCGTGGCGAGCTGCTCGCGCAGGCGCTGCAAGTGACCGCCGGCAAGGTGGCCGGTCTCGTGCGCGAACACGCCGATGATCTCGTTCGGCGTCTTGGCGTCGAACAGCGCGCCGGCATTGATGAAGATGTGGCGGCCGTCCATGACGAAGGCATTGAAGGTACGGTCATTCAGGATGACGATCTTGACGTTCTGTTTGGCGAGACCGGCGACGCGCAAGATCGGCGTGGAGTAGTCGCGTAACAATTGCTCGATCTCGGTGTCGCGGATGATCGGCGCGCCACGCGGCAAATCCTGCGCCCGCGCCGGCGCAACCGCGGGACCGCCGCCGGAGGCAGCAACCGCAAGCGCGGTGACCAGCGCGAGTGTGCGTCCTGCTGGCGCCATGCGCCATGCCCTGGTAGGTGTGCCGTTCTCGATCATGCCGAATTACTGCCGGATGGCGTGAACCTAGTGACGCGCCCTGGGGCGGTCAACGCAGCTTGCGATCACGTCTGAGTCATGAAAAACGCAAGGCGCCTAGCAAGCCGGGGAATGCGGCAACAGCGGGGCGGGGGTAGCGCCCACGGGATCGATTAACAATGCTTGAGGCGGCAAAACACCTGCTAACACCCTCCAAACGGAGCAATGTGCCGCCGTTCATGGTCATGGACGTGATGGCGGCGGCCGCGGCTCTGGAGGCCAAGGGCGCCCGCGTCGTGCACATGGAAGTGGGTCAGCCGGCGGCGCCCGCGCCGGCCACCGCGTTGGCGGCGGCGAAAGCCGCGCTCGGCGGGCGCATCGCCTATACCGAGACACTCGGGATCCCCAGTCTGCGCGCGCGAATCGCCCGCCATTACGCCGAGACCTACGACCTGGCGCTCGATCCGGCACGCGTGGTGGTCACCACCGGCTCCTCGGGCGGTTTCGTCCTGGCGTTCCTGGTACTGTTCGAGCCTGGCGATCGGGTGGCGCTGGCCAATCCGGGCTATCCGCCCTACCGGCACATCTTGAGCGCGCTCGGCTGCGAGCCGGTGCTGCTCGAGACTTCCGCCGAGACGCGCTGGGCGCTGTCGGCCAAGGCGCTGATCGCGGCACACCGGAAGAAGCCGCTCGCCGGCGTGGTGGTGGCGAGCCCGGCCAATCCGACCGGCACCATGATGGACGCCGATGCGCTGGCGCGGCTGATTTCGGTGGCCGAGGCGGAAGGCATCCGCGTGATCTCCGACGAGATCTATCACGGCCTCGATTATGCGTTC
>DAIMKK010000508.1:0-2440 GCA_036721745.1 Pseudolabrys sp.
TTTGAAAGGTCCGCGCCACGGTCCGATGTTCACCTCCAAAGAAGCTCTGTTTTGAATATCACCGGTGAAATCACGGTTGCCGCGCCACGCGAGGCGGTGTTCAAGGCGCTCAGCGACGCGCCGTTCTTCGCCTCGTGCATTGAGGGCGTGCAGGACTTCAAGAAGATCGACGCCACCCATTATGACGCTGTGCTGGAAACCCGCATCGCCTACATGCGCTTCAAGTTCAAGGTTGCCGTCGAGATGACAAAAGCAATTTCACCGGAGGAAATTGAAGCCAAGGTCGAGGGCACACCGCTTGGTGTGGTGGGCCGGCTGACTGCAACCGCGACCACCCAGCTCGCCGACTTGGGGGGGCAGACCCTCATCCGCTATGCGATCGACGCGACGCTGACCGGAAAACTCGGTAGCATGGGGCAACCGGTGCTCAAGGCGAAGGCGAAGGAAATGGAAAAGCAGTTTACCGCGCGGCTCACAGCCGCCTTCGCCAGCGGCAGACCGGGGGCGGCGCCATGACGCCGTTCGAACTGATCGAGCCGACCTCGCTCAAGGAGGCTATTGCGCACATCGATCCGGACGATCCAGAGGTGCGACCGATCGCCGGCGGCACCGCGCTGATGCTGATGATGAAGGCCGGCGTGTTCCGGCCGCGCCGACTGGTAAGCCTGCGCAAATTGGGCGACGGCTTTACCCGCCTCGCGGCAGCGCCCTCCGGCGAGCTGACTATCGGGGCGCTCGCACCGCTAGCCGCGCTTGAGCATTCACCCGATGTCGCGCGCCATGCGCCGGTGATCGCGCGCACCATGAAGCGGCTGTCCAACGTGCGCGTGCGCAATGTGGCGACAGTGGGCGGTGCGCTGGCGCATGGCGACCCGCATATGGATCTGCCGCCGGTGCTGATTGCGCTCGGCGCCACCATTGCAGTCGTGGGTCCCGCTGGCGAGCGCCACCTGGCGGTCGAGGACCTGCTCACCGGCTATTACGAAACCGCGCTCGCCAGGAACGAGCTGATTACCGAATTGCGCATTCCGGCGCCAGGCGCCACGCGCGCGGTTTACTTTAAAGTCACAGCTGGCTCGGCAGACGACTGGCCGGCGCTCGGCGTCGCGGTCGCGCTTACTGCCGAAGGTTCGCGCGTGAAATCCGCGCGCATCGTGGTGAGCGCGGCGACCACAAAGGCCACGCGCCTGGAAACCGCCGAGCAGGCGCTGATCGGCGCCGATGTGAACGAAAAGACACTTCAGAAAGTCGCCGAGGCTGCCGCGGCCGAAGCCGATATCATCGCGGACCTGCGCGGCTCGGCCTCCTACAAGCGCGAACTGCTGCGCGTCTATACCGCGCGCGCGGTGCGCGCCGCCATCGGCGGAGCGCCCTGATGGCCACGTCCGTGAAAACAGGCGGACAAGTCGGCCGCTCGCTGCCGCGGCTCGAAGCGCGCGACAAGGTGACCGGCCGCGCCGAATACACGCATCTGATGCAGGTGCCCGGCATGCTGTATGGAAAAATCTTCCGCAGCACGGTGGCACATGGCCGCATCAAGTCGATTGACACCAGCGAAGCGCTTAAAGTTCCCGGCGTCTTTGCGGTCTATACCAGCGACGACGTGCGCAAAGTGATCCCCGATCCCTACTATGGACCGGCCTTTCACGACCAGCCGATCCTCGCCATCGGCAAGGTGCATTATGTCGGCGAGCCGGTCGTGGTCGTGCTCGCCAGCGATCCACACGTCGCCGAGCAGGCGGCACAGGAAATCGTCGCGGAATACGAAGAACTGCCCGCCGTGTTCGACGAGGTCGAGGCGGCCGAGAACAAGACGTTGGTGCATGACGAGCTTAAGCCCGCCGGCACCTTTGCCGATCTCAAGCATCTCAAGGGCCGCAAGGGCACCAATATCGCGCTCGATTTCCGGCTGCGGCGTGGCGACGTGGACAAGGCCTTCGCCGAGGCCGCCCACGTCTTCGAACACACCTTCCGCACCCAGAAGGTGCTGCACTTGGCACTGGAGCCGTTCGTCTCGATCGCCGATTACCGCGACAACGGCGTCATGATCTATTCAGCCTCGCAGGGGCCGTCATTCGTGCGCACCGAGATCGCGCGCCTGCTCAGCTGGCCGGAGAATCGCGTACGCATCAAGGTGCCGTATCTCGGCGGCGGTTACGGCGGCAAGCTCTATATCAGGATGGAAGCGCTTAGCGTCGCGATGTCGATGCTGGCGCGTCGGCCGGTGAAGATCGCGCTCACCATGGAAGAGCAGTTCTACACCATCACCAAGCATCCGAGCACGTTCCGCATCAAGAGCGGCATCGACAAGAATGGCCGCATCGTCGCGCGCAAATGCGAAATTTGGTGGAACGGCGGTGCCTTTGCCGATGTCGGTCCGCGCGTGACGCAGAAATCCGGCTTCACTGCCTCGGGGCCTTACGACATCGATAATGTCTCG
>DAIMKK010000509.1:0-2430 GCA_036721745.1 Pseudolabrys sp.
ACGATCCGCATTGCCAATATTGAAATGCGCAAATGCTTGCCTCAAAATCCACTCGTCCCCGCGGAAGCTGGGGCCCAGATCGGGGCTATCTTAGCTGGATTCCCGCTGGCGCGGGAATGAGCGGAATGGGCCTAGGCCGCCTGCACGTTGGTGAGGAATTGCCGCACTTCCGCCTCGAGGTTTTCCGCCTCGGCCGCGACGGAATCGGCGAGGTCCTTGACGTCGGCGGCGGTCGCACGGGCATCGGTGGTGACGCCGGCGACCTTGCTCATCGCCTCGGCGCCGCTGCGCGCCTCGCCGGAGGCGCGGCTGACGCCTTCCGCGATCGAAGCAATCGCGGAGTTCTGTTGATCGACGGTCGCCGCCACCGTGGTGGCGATCGCCGACATTTCACGGATGATGGCGTTGACCTGCTCGATCGCACGCGCCGAATCGGCCGCCGCCGATTGGATCGAACCGATCTGCTCGGCTATCTCCTCGGTTGCTTTCGCGGTCTGGCCGGCCAGCGATTTCACTTCCGAGGCGACCACCGCGAAACCCTTGCCGGATTCGCCGGCGCGCGCCGCCTCGATGGTGGCGTTGAGCGCGAGCAGGTTGGTTTGCCCGGCGATCGCCTGGATCAGCCCCACCACCTCGCCGATGCGGGTAGCGGCGCTGCCGAGTTCCGCCATGGTGGTGACCGTACGCTGGGCTTCCGATACTGCGCGCCCCGCCACGTCGGTTGATTTTGCGGCTTGCGAGGCGATCTCGCCGATCGAGGCGGCTAATTCCTCGACCGAACCGGCGGCCGTGGTCACATTATCGGACGCGGCGGCGACGCGTTGTTCGGCTGTGCGCGCATCGGCCGACATGGTGTCGGCGGCTTTGTTGAGATCGCTCGAGCTCATTTCGAGCTTCATGGACGCCCCGCGCAGCTTGCCCAGTGCGCTTTCGACCGAGTGCTTGAATTGCGCGATGGTCAACGCAATCGTGTCGTTGCGCTGTACCTGCGCCCGGCTTGCCTCGGTCTGCGTGGCGGCAAGCGTTTCGCGTTCGATCATGTTGTCGCGGAACACGATCACCGTACGGGCCATCTCGCCGATTTCATCGCGTGCGTCGGTGGCCGGAATGCGGGCGCTGGTGTCCGCCATCGGCGAGTTGCTGCATCACGCCGGCCAAGCCATTAAGCGGACGCGTGATGCTGCGCCCGATCGTCCAGCTGAAGCCGACGCCGAACGCGACTATGGCGATGCCGACCAAGATAATTCCGGTTTGCGTATGGTGTTGCGACGCGGTCAGCCCGGCCGACGCTTCGTCCGCGGTCTCGCGCGCCCGCTCGATGATGTCATCCGCACGTGGCAGCATTCTCTGGCTGTCGATGTCGATTACGGCGCGCAGCGGCTGCACGCGTTCGAAGCCGACGATCCATTGCGCAAAGGTATCGGCATAGGTTTTCACCTCATGCTCTAGCGAATCCTTCATCTCTGAGGTGCCGTCGATCAAGGCAAACGTGTCGGTGAATTTCTTGTAGCCGACAAAAAACTGTTGCTTGGTCAGTTCGTTTTGATTGAGCCGGTATTCGGCTTCATGGTCGCGCATCGTTAACAGCGACATCATCAATTTGCCGGCATCCGCCTCGGCCAGCCACGTCATGTTCTCGTTGATGATACGCTCGACCGCGCTGCCCGCTGCGCGAAGATTGTTGCGCAGCCCGGCAGTTTCGTCGAAGCCGAGAATTTTCTGCTCGCCCACCAATTCGGTGAAAGTGTCGCGCAAGGCCATGACGTCCTTGCGCAAGACGGCGATGCTCTCGGCGTGGCGGTGGTCGACCGACGCCACGATGGCGTCGAGGCTCTGCAGTGCGAGTCCATGCTCCTGCTCGAAGCTTATCACCAGATTATCGCTGGGGTCGGCGTTGAAGTCCTTCACGATGATTCGGATCGCCGCGATCGCGCTTTTGAAATCGCGGCTGGCGTCGGCAAGTGCGGCGGAACGTTTGACGGTTTCGAAAGCGGTCCCGACGTCACGTTCGCCGGAGACGTAAGTGAGCCCGGTGGCTAGGAATCCGACGACCGGGACCAGCGCCAGCACGATGATGCGGGTGCGCACCGAAATCGCGCTCAGCGGCCGGGTCAACCGGTTGGACGGAAACAATAGATTTGCGAAGCGCATGGGCCGGTTCGGGGCTCGCCAGCAGCGCGGGGCATCGCGCAGAGGTATCCCCGCGATCAAAGCGTGAATTGGTTAATTTAGTAGCAATTTGGTAATCCGGTGTCGCGGATATGGGCCGAAAACCTGCCATTTCTGTGCCTACTTTGCTTTTGTGCACTGCACGCGTAGTGTCTTTGTCGCAGCCGGCACACAGACGTCGCCCGTAGCCGAGGATTCCATGCCCGTCGCCGTCTCCCGCCCCTCCGCCGAACATGAGCTGATCGAACTGAGCCGCGAGGC
>DAIMKK010000510.1:0-2412 GCA_036721745.1 Pseudolabrys sp.
GGTGAGTTGCTGGGCGCTCTGGCCGGTGAGGCCCGACTTGTACGGATGATGCGGCGTCCACCAGATTTCGCTGGTGAGCCCATTGCCGCGCTCGCCCAGCGAGTCGATGACCGAGGGGAACAGTAGCGCCTTGCCGATGGTGACGATCTTCGGCTTGAAGCCCTGCTGCGCCGCCTGCGACCAGAAGGTCGCGAAGTCGGGCGGGATCATGTTGCCGGTGACGATCTGCGCGCCCGCCGCCTTGAACGCGGAAATCTGCGAGGTGAAATCGTTGTTCATGAGCTGATAACGGCCGGGGTCAACGAGCTTGAACCCGCCTTTGGCAAGCGCCGGCGGGAACCCGATCTTGGCATCGCCCCAGGCATTGCCGTCGGCGTCGTTGGGGAACAGGCCGCCGACTACCTTGTTGGTCGGCAATTCATCCCACAGCGCCAGGAAGGCGCCGATCACGTCCTCCAGGCCCCAGAAGAAATGATAGGTCCAGGTGAAGCCCTTCTTCGGGTCACCCTTGCGGCCGAAGAAATAGGGCTGCCACGGGCAGTTGGTGGTGATGCAGGGCACCTCGTTGACCTCGGCCTGGTCGGACACCGGATTGGTGGTGTCGGGTGTGGCCGAAGCGACGATCAAGTTGACCTTGTCGCCGAGGATCAATTCGGACGCCACCTCGGAGGCGCGGCTGGCGTTCGACTGGCTGTCCTTGGAGATGATCTCGACCTTGTAGGTCTTGCCGCCGCTTTGCAGGCCTTTGCCCAGGATGCCGCGCACCTGTTCGAGAATGTAACCGTCGGCTTCGCCGAAACCGGCGAGCGGTCCTGTTTTGGGGCTGACATGGCCAATCTTGATCACCTGCGACTGCGCTTGCGCCGGCAGTACGCGCAGCACGGCGGGAGCGGCGAGCGCGCCGATGCCGCTCTTGACTAAAGTGCGGCGCGAGATCGTATTATGGTCGGCCATCGTTTCCTCCTATGCTCGCCCTTTAGGAGTCTTGGGCGCGCGCGTTTTTAAGATGCTGCAACACTTTCAAACGTAATGCTTGTTGCTGCGCAGTGCTCCACTTGCGGAAGCCTTCGCCGCTCTTGAAGCCGAGCTTGCCGTTCTTGACCAGTTTTCTCAGATAAGGCGAAGGCCCCGGCCGGCTGTCGATGTCACGCAACACGAATTTGTGGATGGCCAGCGTCAAGTCGGTGCCGACCATGTCGGCATTCTCTAAAGGCCCCAGAGCCGCAAGGCGACGGCCGAACGATGCCTTGATCACGTTATCGACGGTCTCGGCATCGCAGATGCCTTGTTCGACCAGGGCGATCGCCTCGCGCCAGAGCGCATGTTGCAGCCGGTTGCCGATGAAGCCTGGCACGTCCTTCTTCACATGCGCCGGCTTTTTGCCGGCGGCACCGTGCAGCTTCATGGTGAAATCGACCGCGGTGGCGCTCGTCCATTGCGTCTCGATCACCTCGACCAGCGGCACCAAAAACGGCGGGTTCCACCAATGGGTGCCGAGCGCGCGCTCGCGCCGCTTGAGGCCTTTCATAATCTTGGTGATTGGGATGACCGAGGTGTTGCTGGCAAGGATGGTGTCCGGCCGCACGTGTTTCTCGATCTCGGCAAATAATTTCTGCTTGAGCGGCAGATCCTCAAGCACCGCCTCGACCACGTAGTCGGCCGTTCGCACGGCAGTCGCCAGATTGGCGACGGGCGTCACCCGCTCGACCGCTTTCTGGTCGTCGCCGAGGTCTTTTAAATTCGTAAGGATGCGCGCCTTGGCGCTGTCGAGGCTCGCCATCACCGAGTCGTAAATGGTGACGTCATGGCCGGCGAGCGCGAACACCTGGGCGATGCCGTGGCCCATCAGGCCGGCGCCGATCACCGCGATACGCGCTTTTGCCATCGGTTAGCCCGCCGTGTAGCCGCCGTCGGCGTAGAGAATGTGGCCGGTATAGAAGTCCGACGCTTTCGAGGCGAGGAACAGCAGCGGCCCTGCAAGGTCTTCCGGTTCGCCAAGGCGGCCCTTAGGCACGCGCGCGAGGAAGCCCTTGCGCACGGTCTGCGCGCGTTCGGTGTCTTCGTACATCCAGGCGGTGAGCGGCGAGCGAAATACCGTCGGGCCGATCGCATTGACGGTGATGCCGCTTTCGCCCCATTCGCACCCCAAGGCCTTGGTGATGCCGTCGACCGCCGATTTGGAGGCGCAATAGGCGGTGTAGCCGGCCGGATGGCCGAGCAGCCCGCGCGCCGACGAGGTGAGGATCACCTTGCCGCCAGGTTTGCCTTCTTGGCCCTGCTTGAGCATTTGCTTGCCGGCGGCGCGCGCCATCAGCCACGACTGGGTGACGTTGGCGTCCATGACGTCGAGGAAATCCGTCGGCTTGAGATCGCCGATCTTGGCCACCTTGTTGAGGCCCGATGCGACCACCA
>DAIMKK010000511.1:0-1278 GCA_036721745.1 Pseudolabrys sp.
AGCAAAATGAGGCAAGAAGCGCATGCGCCCGCTTGAAGGATTACGTGTTGTCGATCTCACCCGGGTGCTGTCGGGGCCGTTCTGCACGATGCAGCTCGGCGATCTCGGCGCCGAGGTGATCAAGGTCGAACGCCCGGTCGAAGGCGACGACACCAGGGCGTTCGCGCCTCCCTATCAAGGCGACGAGGCGGCGTATTTTTTGTCGGTCAACCGCAACAAGAAAAGCATTACACTCGATATGAAAAGCGAACGCGGCCGTGAGGTGCTGTGGCGGCTGATCGATACGTCGGACGTCCTGGTCGAAAATTTTCGGCCGGGCGCGATGGATCGCCTTGGCTTCAGTTATGCCGCGGTAAGTGCCCGCCGCCCGGCCATGGTGTATTGCTCGATTTCCGGATTCGGCAATACCGGTTTGCAGAAAGACCGTCCCGGCTACGATGTCATCGTGCAGGGCGAAGCCGGCATCCAGGATATAACCGGCCCGGCCGATGGCGCGCCCTATAAGGTCGGCACCTCGATAGCCGATCTGGTATCGGGACTGAACGGATCGCAGGGTATTCTCGCGGCACTCTACGCGTCCAAGGTGACCGGGCGCGGCCAGCATGTTTCGGTTTCGATGTACGAGGCTGTCGCGTCGCTGCTCAGCTTCAACGCCAGTATTTATTTCGCCACCGGCGAGTCGCCGAAGCGCCGCGGCAATGCGCACGCTACCATCGTGCCCTATGAGACTTTTGAAGCAAGCGATGGCTGGATCAGCCTCGGCGTCGCCAATGACGAATTATGGAAACGTTTCTGCAGCACCGTCGAGCGGCCTGAACTGACCAACGATCCCCGTTTCGCCAAAGCGGCGGACCGTGTGCGCAATCGCGAGATCCTTGTTCCTATCGTCAAGGACATCATCAAGCAGCGCGCCCGCGATGAATGGCTGCCCTTGATGGATGCCGCCGGTATTCCGAGCGGCGCGATCAGGACGGTCGGCGAAGTCTGCGAGAGCGACCTGCTGAAGTCGCGCGACATGATCGCCGAAATGCCGCATGCCAGCGCCGGCCTCGTCAAGAACATCAAGAATCCGATGCATCTCAGCGATACGCCGCTCGATACCTACACGGCTCCGCCCAGACTCGGCGAGCATACTCGCGAGATTTTGACCGGCCTGCTTGGCTATAGCGCAAGCGAAGTCGAGGAACTGGCGCGCAGCGAGACGATCTAGCTGAAACAATGGTGTGACCATGCGAACGGCTCTGCGCCCGGCGCGCGCCGACGATTTCGAGTTTTGCG
>DAIMKK010000511.1:1288-2410 GCA_036721745.1 Pseudolabrys sp.
GACATAGCCGCGCAAACCGCGAACTTGCGTAAACGCTGGGACGTCACCGAGGTTCAGATCATCACCTCAGACGGCGCCGATATTGGCTGGATGCAGAGTTCCACACAGGAGGGCGCGCTTTTTCTCGAGCAAATCTTTATCGTCACCGCTTTCCAGCGCCGCGGCATCGGCGCCGAGGTAATTCGCGGCCTGATCGAAAAAGCAACGCAAGCCGACCGGCCGGCGACGCTCGGCGTGGTAAAGATCAATCCGGCGCGAAGGCTCTATGAGCGTCTCGGATTCCGCGTCACCCACGAGGATGACCTCAAGTTCTACATGCGGCGCGAAGTTGGCGGTACGGGACCGATCCCGAACTGAGAATTCGCGGCAAATTCGCGCCGCCTCATTCGATCACCTGATCGGCGCGGGCGAGAAGAGTGGCCGGGATCGCGAGACCAAGGGCCTTCGCTACCTTGAGGTTAACCACCAGTTCGAACTTGGTCGGCTGTTCGACCGGCAGATCGGCCGGCTTGGCACCCTTGAAAATCTTGTCGACGAAGACGGCGGCCCCACGAAATGGAACTCGAAAATCAACGCCATAACTCATAAGCAAACCCGCCTCGGCATACTCTCTTCCGGTAGAAATTGCCGGCAATCGATTTCTGATGGCCATGACGCCAATCTGGCCGCGATAGTTGAACAGCACGGGCTCCCCTAACACGACGAACGCCTGCGCGCCCTCCCTCACCATCGTCGCGAACGCTTGTTCAAGTGCGTCCAAACCGCGCGCTTCGGCCGAGACAAGCGTCAACCCCAGCGCCCCGGTGGCCTCTCTCATCGAGGTCAGCCGGCTCCGATTGGGCGCAAAGTCTGGATTCCAAAGAATGCCCACACGTGAAAGTTTCGGCAGTGCATCCCTCAAAAATTCGAGCCGCTTGCCGTCGATTTCGATACCAGTGTCTTGGGAGAATCCGGTGACGTTCCCGCCCGGCCGCGCCAGACTGGCGACGAGCCCGTTACTGACCGGATCGGCACTGGTAGTCATGACGATTGGGATGGTCGTGGTCGCCTTCATGGCCGCAACCGTGTTCGCATTGTTCCCGGTAACGATGACATCCACGCCGAGTCGGACCAGGTCTGCAG
>DAIMKK010000512.1:0-2407 GCA_036721745.1 Pseudolabrys sp.
TGATCGCTGCGCTTGCCATGCTCCCCGACCTGCCGTGGCACCTCACGATCGCCGGTGATCGAAGCCGCGATCCCAAAGCGGCTGCGCAGCTCGATGCCGATATTGCGCGATTTAAGCTCGACGGTCAGGTCGCGGTGCTCGGCGCCGTGTCGCCTGAACGCCTCGCTGAACTGTACGCCAGCGCCGATCTGTTCGCGCTTGCCTCCCGCTTCGAGGGTTACGGCATGGCTTATGCTGAGGCCATCGCTCACGGCCTGCCGGTGATTGGCACCACCGCGGGGGCTATTCTGGACACGGTGCCGGTGGGCGCTGGCCTACTGGTTGCCCCTGACGATGCGGGGGCGCTCGCGCTCGCGCTACGCCGCGTCATCGAAAATCCTGACGACCGGCGTCGCATGGCAGCGTCCGCGCGTGAGGCCGCTCAGCGGCTCCCGGCCTGGCAAGACTCCGCGATAATATTCTCGGGCGCGCTCGAGGCTGTCGTATGACCGGCTTTTCGGCTAATTGGCTCGCGTTGCGCGAACCGCACGACGCCCGGGCGCGTAATCCGACGGTGCTCAATGCAGTCGTGGCGTCGTTGGACGGCAATCCCTCGATACGGATCGTCGATCTTGCCTGCGGAACCGGCTCGACATTGCGCGCGCTGGCGCCGAGATTTCCCGCCGCGCAGAACTGGCGGCTCGTCGACAATGATCTCAGTCTGCTGGCGCGCGCATCCACGATGACGCGGCCGGTGAGCGTCACGCTCACGACGGTCCCGGTCGACCTCAATCGCGATCTTGAAGTTGCGCTCGACGGGCCGATCGACCTGATCACCACCTCGGCGCTGCTCGATCTCGTATCGGAGGCTTGGCTGGATCGACTGGCGGTCGAGACCCTTGCCCGATTGATCCCGATCTATGCGGCGCTGAGCTATGATGGCCGCATTGAGATCAGCCCGAGCAATCCACTCGATGCGGCAATCGTTACCGCTGTCAATGCGCATCAGCGCGGGGATAAAGGATTTGGACCTGCGCTTGGCCCGACGGCGGCGAGTGCTGCTATCGCGCGATTTAAATCCTTGGGCTGTACTGTCATTCACGGCAAGTCCGATTGGGTCGTCGGGCCGCAAGACCGGGAATTTCAGATGGAAATTTTTTCCGGTTGGGCGAGCGCGGTGCGCGAGCTCGGCGATTTGTCGCTCGCAGACACTGTCGAGTGGCTGACCTGGCGACGCGATGCCGTCGCGGCCGGACGTTCATCAATCCGCTTGGGTCATGTCGATATTTTTGCGCGGCCGACCAGCACACGCTGAGCCGACAGGTCGCAGTCGAACAATACCTCATCGTCGAGTTGATGGGCGCGTATTGGCATGCGCAAGGCCTGATCGGCCCGCTCGATCGGGGGCAAGATGAAGCTCGCGCGCCCGGCGGCGCCAAGGATGATCGGTGCAACCACCACATGCAAACGGTCGAGGCAACCGGCGGTGAGGAAGCCGGATACTGTGTCGGCGCCACCCTCAATGAGAATACGGCGTAACCCGCGCTCGGCCAGTGCGGCGAGGATGGCGGGAGGAGCGATACGTCCGCCGGAGGCGGACAAGGCCAGCACCTCCACCTCGGATGTTAGGGAGCATTGTGTTTCTTCCGCCGTGACCAGCAGGCGGCGGACGCTGTCTTTGGCGAACAGCCTGGCACTGGCGGCGAGCCGTCCGTTTGGGTCGATCACGACGCGCGCCGGATGCGGCCCCGCGACCCGCCGTACCGTGAGCTGCGGATCGTCCGCGAGCGCCGTGCCGACGCCAATGACGACCGCATCGACCAGGGAGCGTACCCTATGCAGGTGGTCGAGACCGGCCGGACCATTGATGTATTTCGAATGCCCGGTCGCAGTCGCTATGCGACCGTCGAGCGATTGCCCAATCTGGCCGACGACGACCATTTCGTCGACCGTTCCGGCTCGCAGCGGCTCGAAAATCTCGCCCCAGGGTGCCGCCAAAGGTTGGCTCAACGTGCGAAAAAACCGCGCAAATTCTGCCCATGAATCCGATGTGCCACTCTGGCTGGGCGAGTGAATCCCGGCCTTGGCCAGCAATTTATGCGGGCGGTCCAATGACACACGATTCCTTAGTTGGAACAACTTTGTCGGCAAAAGGTTGGCACAAAATAGACGGCATTGCGAGGAATGGGCATAGGGATCGCGGTGTTCTATACTCAAGCCGTCGACTAAATGCCGCCGGAAATGTTGGTGGAAAGTGGTTTTTAATGAGCGCAGTCCGGAAGAGTGCTGTTTCGAGTTTGTTCGGCACGAAGTTGCAGATCGAAGTTGGTCGCGGGGTGACCGAATTTCACGCCAGAAGGCCGGTATTGATCGCCGACGACGGTGAGACACTTCTCGCTTTGCCGGTCGAGGGACTCGATACGCAACG
>DAIMKK010000513.1:0-2406 GCA_036721745.1 Pseudolabrys sp.
GTCGAATCCATGTTTTCCATGAACAAGGCGACCGCGATGATCAGCGGAACGATGCGGTCAGGGCGCATGGGCATCCAAGCGAGGCGGTTAACGATGAGAAGCTGGGTTCTTCAATAGCAGAGCGGAGGCGGAACGAAGGCGGCCTGGTTCATAACAGCCATCCACGAATGGTCTAGGAATCAACGCATTCCCGTGCTAACGACCCACGCCAACCCAAAAGCGGGCCGTGACGTCACGCGAGGAGCCCCTCGCGACAGGCTTTTTATAACCCTGCGGCGCCCGGTCTTGATCCCCTTTTCGGGTGAGACGGAGTTGGCGATGGCCGGAAAAAACAACGGAAGCCCGCGCGAAGGGCTCACTTTCGACGATGTGCTGATCAGGCCCGGCCTGTCCGAGGTGCTGCCGGCGGACGTCGATATCCGCTCGCGCATCACCCGATCAATCGCCGTCAATATCCCGATCATCGCCTCCGCCATGGACACCGTGACCGAGGTGCAGATGGCCATCGCCATGGCGCAGGCCGGCGGCATCGGCGTCATCCACCGCAATCTGGACCCGGACGTGCAGGCGGGGCAGGTCCGCCAGGTCAAGAAGTTCGAATCCGGCATGGTGGTCAACCCGCTCACCATCGAGCCAAGCGCGACGCTGCAGCAGGCGCTCGACCTGATGAAAGAGAACCGCATCTCCGGCGTGCCGGTGGTGGAAGGCGGCGGCAACGGCAAAGCAGGAAAGCTGGTCGGCATCCTCACCAACCGCGACGTGCGCTTTGCCACCGATCCGGGCCAGCGCGTCGCCGAGTTGATGACCAAGGACAAGCTCGTCACCGTGCGCGAGGGCGTCAGCCAGGATGAAGCCAAGCGTCTGCTGCATCAACACCGCATCGAGAAGCTCTTGGTGGTGGACAGCCAATACCGCTGCGTCGGCCTGATCACAGTCAAGGACATGGAAAAGGCGGTGACCAACCCGAACGCCTGCAAAGACGAGCAAGGCCGTTTGCGTGTCGCCGCCGCCACCACGGTCGGCGACAAAGGCTTTGCGCGCACCGAAGCGCTGATCGCAGCCGGCGTCGATCTTGTCGTGGTCGACACCGCGCACGGCCATTCGCGCTACGTGCTCGACGCCGTCACTCGCATCAAGAAGATGTCGAACGCGGTGCAGGTGGTGGCCGGCAATGTCGCGACCGCGGAAGGCGCCAAGGCGCTGATCGATTGCGGTGCTGACGCCATCAAAGTCGGCATCGGCCCGGGCTCGATCTGCACCACGCGCATCGTCGCGGGCGTCGGCGTGCCGCAGCTCACCGCCATCATGGACTCGGTCGAAGCGGCGAAGAAGGCCGGCATCCCGGTGATCGCCGACGGCGGCATCAAATATTCCGGCGATCTCGCCAAGGCGCTCGCCGCCGGCGCCGACGTGGCCATGGTCGGCTCGCTGCTCGCCGGCACCGACGAGACGCCGGGCGAGGTGTTCCTATACCAGGGCCGCTCCTACAAGAGTTATCGCGGCATGGGCTCGGTCGCCGCCATGGCGCGCGGTTCGGCCGACCGCTATTTCCAGCAGGACATCAAGGACGCGCTCAAACTGGTGCCGGAGGGCGTCGAGGGCCAGGTCGGCTACAAGGGCCCGGTCGCCAATGTGCTGCACCAGCTCGCGGGCGGTCTGCGCGCCGCCATGGGTTATGTCGGTGCCAAGGATTTGGACGATTTCCACGGCAAGGCGGAATTCATGCGCATCTCGGGCGCAGGCCTTCGCGAAAGCCATGTGCACGACGTGACCATCACGCGCGAGAGCCCGAATTACCCGAGCGGGGGGTAGGCTTCGCCCTCCTCAAGACGGAGGGACGACGTCATGCCCGCCGCCAAAATTTCTGCCGATCTCTTCGCCCCCGTGCGTGAGGCGACGCTGGCGCATCGTGCAGAGCACGGCTGCGGCGCCTACCCTTACGACAACGGTGCGCTGCTCGGTACGCTCGCCGCGGCCGCCAATGCGCGGCGCGTGCTCGAGCTCGGCACTGCGCTTGGCTACACGGCGCTGTGGTTCGCGCGCGGCGCGCCCGACGCGGTGATCGACACCATTGAGCGCGACGGTGAGCATGTGCGGCTGGCGCGCGAGCAGGTCGAGGCCCATGGCATGGCCGGGCATATCGTGGTGCATGAGGGTGAGTTTTCGGAAGTAATGCGCCGGCTCGATCCCGGCTACGACGTGGCGTTTTTCGATGGGCTCACGCCGGCGCGGCCGCTGCTCAAGGAGATGCGCCGGCTGCTGCGCGCGCGCGGGCTGCTGATCAGCGCCAATCTCACGCATAGCGGCGCCGAGGCCTATCTCGCCGCCTTGCAAGAGAAGAAGACCTGGCTTACCGCCTTCATCGACGAGGAGCATGAGACCGCGCTCAGTATTAAGCTTTGACAA
>DAIMKK010000514.1:0-2404 GCA_036721745.1 Pseudolabrys sp.
CACAAACAGGCCGGACACCGAACCGGTTGGACCGGGGATCGGGAGAACCCGCGAATGGGTCAAGCACTCTTGAGTGCGAGCGAATGATAGGGACCCGATCTGCCGCCTGGGCCGTGCTGGCCAAGGGCGAGACCTATCAGGCGCCAACACGCTCGAGCAGTGCCGCTATCGCAGCGGCAGCCTAAAAATGTCAGCATTGGGCCGATAATGGATATCGCACCCAGGACGAGTAGTCGCCGCAGATAGCGATCACCCTGCTTAGAAATCGAGCCGAGACGTTCTTTTCCACCGCTGGAGTTCTGCCGCGGCACCAATCCGATCCAGGCTGCAAACTCGCGCCCGGTCCTGAACGCCTTTGGATCGGTCATCGTTGCCACGACCGCCGTGGACAGGATCACGCCGAACCCTGGAATGGCTTCGAGCCGTTTGCTGTCCGTGTTGGCGCGATGGGCTTGAGTGATGCGCGTGTCGAGCCCGTTGATCTGGGTCTGTACCGCGTGCAATTGCGCGACAATCGCCTGACAGGCAAAGCGTGCGTGACCCGGCAGCCGCTCGTCGCTGCTCTCCGTCACGGTCATAACCAACTGCTGCAATCCTTCATGCCCCTTCGCAGCCACCAGCCCGAGTTCGGCCAGGTGGGCACGAAGTGCGTTGATCAGTTGAGTTCGCTGGCGGATCAGGAGATCCCGCGTCCGGTGCAGCATCAGCGCGCTCTGCTGCTCGGCGCTCTTGATCGGCACAAACCGCATCGATGGCCGCGTCACGCCTTCGCAGATCGCTGCCGCATCGGCGGCATCGTTCTTGCCGCGCTTCACGTAGGCTTTGACATAGGTCGGCGGCATAAGACGGGTGTCGTGCCCGAGCTTCTTGAGCTCGCGCGCCCACTGGTGCGCCGTTGCGCACGCTTCCATGCCTACGAGGCAAGGCGGTAGTTCGGCGAAGAACTCAAGAACCTTTGCTCGACCAACACGCTTGCGGATTACCACCACGCCATCCGCATCGACGCCATGAATCTGAAACACCGACTTCGCAATATCAACACCAATTGTGTTAACCTCGCCCATGGACGGCTCCCCTCAATGTGGTTGCGTTTCGACGCAACTACCCTATGGCACTTCGATGCCGCAGAGTGGGCGCCGTCCACCGCATCATTCGCGGACAAACCATCTCCTGCAAAAAACGACAGTTGTCCGCTATGGTCTGCCGGCTCAACCGGTCGATGCACCGCAGCAACCAGCCGCTCTATTCAATCATCTCGTCGGCCAATGCCGCCAACGTGTTCGGCACGCTGAGATTCATTGCCTTGGCAGTTTTTAGATTGAATACGAATAGGTAGCGCGTCGGCTGCTCGACCGGCAGGTCGGCGGGTTTTGCACCTTTGAATATGCTGTCGACCAGAGCGGCGGCACGTTCGAACGATTCGCGCTGATCCGCGCCGTAAGACATCAAGCCGCCTTCGCGAACGATGGAGTCGGCCTCATAGATCGCCGGCAGCCGATGCTCGGCGGCGTAAACAATTACGCGCTTGCGATTGAGGATTGTCAGCGAGTCCGAGACCATCAAGATGGCATCGGGCGGCTCGCGGTCCATCGCCACGAAGGCTTCGTTAAAGTCGTTGGGCTCGCGCACGCCGAGCGCCTGGACAGCCACACCCAGCTCCTGCGCCGCCTTTGCGGACGCATCGTAGCGCAACGATATTCCGCGATCATCTTTGTTCCAAAGCATCGCTACGCGGCGCATCTGCGGCAATAGCGCTTTCAGCAGCGAGAGGCGCTTGGTGGATAGCATCGAGGCGTCGTCGGCTATTCCGGTCACGTTGCCGCCCGGCCGGGCTAGGCTTTCGACAAGCGCGGTTGCGACCGGGTCGCCTGAGCCGGTCGCGATGACCGTCGGAACGCCCGACACTTTGGCGGCGACGGCGGCCGGATAGCCGACGGTCAGGACCACGTCGATTTTGGCGGCTTTCAACTCCTGCATTAATTGCGGTAACCGCCCTTTGTTGCCTGCCGCGCCACGCGCCTCGTAGCCGAGATTTTTTCCAAGCGTATAGCCGCGCTGCACCAGCGCGTTGATGAGAACCGCGCCACGTCCGTCTGTGATTCCAATCGGGGGGCCGACGCTAAGCGTCCCAAGGCGGTATACCTTGGTGGCTTGGGCAAAAGCCGCGCGCGGGGTCGCAAACGGCCAGGCCATCGCCGCACCGCCGAGAAGCGTGATGAACTCGCGCCGCTGCATGCTCGCTTCCATGCTCAGGAGACGGCATCTTACCTACTGAATCGAATACCTGAATAGGGGCCAAAACCGGCATCAAGACCATTGCCGCAGTGCGCAGCCATTGTCGCAGTTGGGTCATTAGATGGGGTAATCGGCCGGCCGGCGTTTCGATCGCTGGAGATTTTGGGTG
>DAIMKK010000515.1:0-2403 GCA_036721745.1 Pseudolabrys sp.
TCACGGCGTTGGTGTCGGCGATATCGATGCGCACGAATTTATGCGGGAAGCTTTCAACATGCTCCGGTTCGCCGACGTCGAAGGCGTAGACTTGCGCGCCGGCCTCGCCGAGCGCGTCGGCAATCGCCCGGCCGATGCCCCGGCTGCCGCCGGTGACGATGGCCCGGTGCTCGCGAAAATCAAAGCGCGGCTGACAGGCAAGCTTCGATTTGACCAACATCGGCGGCGACATCAAGCGAGGGATTGGTCGAAGCAGAGCTGCTGCGAGGGCAGGAACCCGCTGCGATCGAGATAGGCGAGCAGATCGTGGTCCTGCCAATCGACTTCGGTACGCACCTTCTCGACGCGTAGCGTGCCGAGGTTGGCCAAGAGTTGCGACACCAGCGCGCGGCCGACGCCTTTGTTCTGATAATCCGGGTCGACGCCGATGGTATCGATGACCGCGGTGGTTTCAACCCGGCCGAATTCGCCGAGGTCGACGCGGGCCATGATGAAGCCGACCGGCACCGAATCGAGTTCTGCGACGAGCGAGACGCGCACATCCGATTCGGTGAGCGCGTCGTTGAGCTTGCGCTGAAAATATCCGGCCCGGTCGCGGCCGGTGATCCGGCGATCGATCGCCACCAGCGCGCGCAGATCGCGTTCGGCCATCGAGCGCACGGGGATGCGGTCGCGCGCCAGCGGGCCGAAATCCGGCGCGGCTTCGCCGCTGTAATTGATCTCGGCGGCTTCGCCCACGTGCTGCGGGATGGTGATGCCGCCACTTCTTGTCTTGCTGTCACTCGTCATCGATGGTCTCCGCCAGCGGAGTGAGAACGGAACGCTCCAGCACCAGGCGCGGCGCCAGCCCGAAGCCGGACGAATCGAAAAACCGCAGCAAGCCGGTGTTGGTCCAATCGGCCTGCGATTGCAGCGATTGCACCCCCTTCTCACGCATGAGCTTGGTGAGGCCGTTCATCAAAGCATGGCCTACGCCGTGCTCGCGGCTGTCATGCTCAACGCCGACCGCGTCAAGCGTGCCAATGGCCTGCTCGCGGCCGAATTCCCCGCGCTGGATACGGGCAAAAGCAAAGCCGACCAGCGCGCCTTTGCGGACCACGCCGACATGCACGAAATCTTCCGGGTGCTGCTTGGCGTGGGCCAGCCGCTTCTCGAAAAAGCGGCGGCGCGGTTCGCCCACGTGCGCCGAATCGATGGCGATGACGCGCTCGAGATCGGCAGAGCATAACGGGCGGACATTGTTATCGGTGGTCGCGGCAGCATCGCTCATGCAAAAGCCTCACATATGCTCGACGTATTTCTCGTAAAGCTGTATTTCCTTTTCGGAATCCATCAAATTGTCCAACATCGGCAGCAGCGCCATGTCTTCTTTGCGCGCGTGCGGCACCAGACAATCATACAGGTCTTGTCCGAGCCGGCGGAATTCGCCCCAGCGCGCGGCATCGAAGCCCTGCACGCGGATATCGCCGATAAGCTTGACCAGCGCGGCGCCGATCGGGCGGATAATGCCATGCTCGTAAGTCAGATGCGCGCCGATACCCTCATTGCCCGCTTCGCCGAGGTAGGAGAACAGCTCAGCCTCTTCAAACGCGAAATGACGCTCGACCTCGCCTGGCAGTTCGGCGGCGAGATCGCTCAAGAGCTTCGCCACCATCGGATCTTTCGCGTCGGGAGCGCTGTCCCGGTGTCGCGCGATGGTCTGTACCAGCCGTTCCAACAAAGCGATGACGGCGGCGTGCTCCTCGTGCAGTTTTTGACAGACGCGGTTATGGAAATTCATGGTTTAGCCGTGCAACTGCTCATACTTCGCGAGCAGATCCTCTTTCGATTCTTCCCAGTCCGGATTGGACACGATGCAATTGGCCGGACAGACCAGCTTGCACTGCGGCTCGTCCTCGGCGCCCACGCATTCGGTGCATTTCAGCGGATCGATGACGTACATCGGATTGCCGGCAGTGATCGCCTTGTTCGGGCACACCGGCTCGCAGGCATCGCAAGCCGTGCAGGCATCGTTGATCAGCAGGGCCATAGTGCTATCTCCTCATATTCTCATGCTGCCGCCGGCACGCGGCCGGTACTGGCAAGCTTTTCAAACCGGAACGCGCCCCACAAGGCAGCGCCGATCGCGCCCGCATACATCGAATCCGGATGGCTGCGAACCGAAACCTTCATGTCCTTGATGTGCGAGATATCCTCTTCCAGCGCGGCGACCAGGCCTTTGTCGAGGGCGAGCCCGCCGGTCACCATCACCGCGCCATCGACCACCCCGATCGATTTCAGCAGCTTGGATAGCCGCGCCGCCATCGACAGGTGGATGCCCTTGAGGATGTTCGGTGTCGTAATGCCGCGCGAAACCATGTTGATCACGTCGGTCTCCGCCAGCACGGCGCAAATGCTGCTCAC
>DAIMKK010000516.1:0-2396 GCA_036721745.1 Pseudolabrys sp.
CGAACCAAGATTCTCGGAGTCAGAGTCCGATGTTCTACCGTTGAACTATCCCCCAGCAGCGCCGGGCGCGATGGCGGCCGAAATGGCCCGCCGCCTCAGTGCCGGAGGCCCCTGACATGGGGCAATTCGGCCGATTTGACAAGTCCGCTTCCCGCGGTAGCCGGATCAGGCCGCCGGCTTAGGCCGCGTCACCACCGTCACGATGGCAATGAGGCTGCATGCCGCCACCGCCAAGAACACCAGCTTCGGGCTGCCGTGGTCCATGATGGCCCCGAAAATTAGCGGCGAGATAATGCCGCCGATATTGAATCCGGTGGTGACGAATCCGAATACCTTGCCGAACGAGCCGGGCGGGGTGACCTCGCGCACGATCATGTCGCGCGAGGGCATGATGACGCCCGAGCAGAAGCCCGCCGCCGACATCGCCGCAATCAGCGCCAGCGAACCGAGATCGAATTGCCCGACCAGCGCGATGAATAGCGCGATCCCGGCCAAGCCGGCGGTTGCCACCAGCCCGTGGCGCTTGGTGCGGCCGACCAGTACGCCACCGATCAGAACCCCGATCGCCGATAGCAGCAGATTGCTGGTGAGCGCCGCATTGGCAATGGTCACCGGGGTTCCATAGAGCGCGCCGAACGCGACCACGGAATAATTATAGGTGCCGCCGCTCATCATCGCGAGCAGCACGAAGAAAACCAGATTGAGCAGGATCGCCGGCGAGAGCAAAAGCCGCCATCCGACCGCGCCATTGGCATCGTCGTCGCGCGGGGTGGGGACAGACCTGATTTCCGCGTTATCGCGCACCGCCAGCAGCACCGCCGCTACCGCAAATCCGAGCATGCCGGCGCCGATGAAGGCGCCGCGCCAGCCCCACAGGCTCTGCATCATCAACAGGCTCGCCGGCGCCACCGCCGATCCCAGCATGCCGGCGAAGGTGTGGAACGAGAAGACCTGGCCGATACGGTCGGCGGGAACGTGATGCGAGAGCAGCGCGTAGTCGGCCGGGTGATAGACCGTATTGCCGACGCCGGCGAGCGCGAACATCGCCACCATCACCCAGAACGAATCGACCAGTCCTGCGACCGTGAACGCAGCGGCGCCGATCGCCAGCCCGGCAATCAATAAGATGCGCGCGCCCAGCCAATCGACCAGGAAACCGACCGGCGTTTGCAAGACCGTGGACACGACGTTGAAGGCCGCGAGCGCCAGTCCGATCTCGGTATAGCTCACGCCGTATTCCGCGCGCACGAAAGGCAACAGCGGCGCCAGCAGCAGGATGTAATAATGTGAGACAAAATGCGCCGCGCTCACCGCGCCGACGATGCGTGTGTGCGGCGCGCGACGTTCGCGTAAAATTTCGGCTGCTTGCGTCATAACTGGAAGGCGGTTCCCGATAAGGCCGCGGACTATGACCCGGCCGGGCGCGCCAATCCAGCGCGTTTTCAGGGGGTTGCCTATGCGCGGCGCATGATCCCAAAAAGTGGGAACCAGTTTTCGGGCAAGATCATGCGCAAAAAATGAGCGGTTCCGCAGTGCGATAAGCCGCCGCATCGGCGCCGTCAATTCAGCATAAACTCAAGCAAGTGTGACATCAGAGCAGGGGACGCGGTGTTTATGCAGGTGTAGAGTTTCGGCATCAGCAATAACGTCGGCGAACCAACAGCCGCGCATTACTTGGGAAGAGACATCTCATGATCAACATCACCGTCAACGGGAAGGCGCACCAGCTCGACATCGAGCCGGAGACGCCACTACTTTGGGTCATTCGCGACGAGATTGGATTGACCGGCACCAAATTCGGTTGCGGCATTTCGATGTGCGGCGCCTGCACCGTGCATGTGAACGGCGAGGCCGTTCGCTCCTGCGGCATCCAGGTCGGCGACGTCGCCGGCAAGACCATCACCACCATCGAAGGCCTATCGCCCGACAGCAAGCATCCGGTGCAGCAGGCTTGGCTCGCCGAGGACGTCCCGCAATGCGGCTACTGCCAGTCGGGGCAAATCATGGCCGCGGTGGCGTTCCTCAAGGAGCATCCCAAACCGAGCGACGCCGACATCGACAGCAATCTCAGCAATATCTGCCGCTGCGGCACCTATGTCCGCATCCGCAGCGCGATCCATCGCGCCGCGGCGATGATGAAGACGTGAGCGGGGAGGCAGCCATGAACCAAATCGTCAAAACATCCGTCACCCGCCGCCAATTCGTCATTACCTCGGCAACTGCGGCCGGCGGTCTTGCCATTAGCGTGGCGTTTCCCGCTCTAGCGGACGCCGCCAGCATCGGGCCGCAGGCCTGGGGCCCCGACAGCGCGCCGAACGAGGTCAACGCCTTCCTGGCCATCGCGCCCGACGGCAGCATTCTGATCCGTTCGCCGCATCAGGAGATGGGGCAGGGCG
>DAIMKK010000517.1:0-2384 GCA_036721745.1 Pseudolabrys sp.
AGCTTCCAATTGATCCCACAATTCCGGCAGGCTCGGCCGCCGTCGCATGGAAATCACCGTCGCCGAAAGCATAATCGCCAATGCCATGGCGGCGCTGCGGGAACTCACCGTGAGGTGGAATTGGGTATGGCTGGACAACGCTTCGAACCACAACACCGTGATCAGCACGGGAGCGCATAGCCAAAGCGCGCGGCGCCACTCGATGCGCGAAATGGTGGCGGCATAATCCGCGATGGCCGCCACGATGATGATCGCAACAATGACGCCGCCCCGGTTCATCGATCTTAGGAAGCCGCGTACGGTCGCGGCCAGCGGTACGAGATACACGCCGTTGAAGGCGCCGACCGTACGGTTTTCGACGTTCGAAAGAATATCCGACACAACGGCGGCTGAGCCGGGCATGGCCAGATAAGCGAGCACCCATTTTGCGAGCCAGGTCTCGGCATAGCCGCCGAACCAGGCGAATACGACCGCTAGCGCGAGCAGGCCGGCGTCGCGGCGATCCGTCAACAAGACGAAGAACGCCAACAACATCGGCATCATCGGCGGGTTGATCAGGAAGTCGATGAAATTGAAACCGCTGCCCAATACGGCCGACAACACGATCAAACCGCGCGCTGCCCAATCGCGTTGCAGCGTGGCCGAAAAAAGCGAAGCGCCGGCAAGAATGTAGGCCAGGCTGATGCTATGCGACGACGTCCGCCAGATGAAAAAGACGTCGCTCAGACAAACGAAGCTGAGCAAAAAGATCGTCGCGACCGCCGTCCCGCAATATTTGCGCAACGTCATCCAAAGCAAGCCGCAAGCCGCCGCCACCATCAACGCGTTGATGAGTTTGACGAACCAGAGCGGAAACGCGGCCGCCAGCGGCGCCAGGATCACGCGGTAGCCGTGCCAATAGCGGAAATAGGGCCGCCACGCCGTCTCGGCGCCGGACACGGCCTGATGCAAACCGTGGCACGCATGCGTGTCGTCAGACACCGGGTACGATCCCGTGATCGCCGTCTGCCAAGCTGTCTCGGCCGTGTTGAGACCGATGCCGAGCGAAATGCATTCGGTGAGTTGCTCTCCACCCTTTAAAATGAGCGAACGCGGATTGCCGTCATCCGACAGCACGCCGGCATCGAAGGCAGCGCTTAGATGCTGGGCGGTCCGCTCGCGCGAAACGATGTAGCCGAGCGAGGCGAGGGAGAAGAAATAAACCGGTTGCAGCAGCAGGACGACCAGGATCGAAGCGGCCAGCGGCCAGAAAACCAGGCGGAAAAAGTCTGCAATAAGCCGCGCTGCTCGACCCATGGCCGATCTTATGATTCTGTCACGGCGTCGTGATTGGTGAGCGCGGCGGGACTCGAACCCGCGACCACTTGATTAAAAGTCAAGTGCTCTACCACCTGAGCTACGCGCCCTTTAGCTTTGTGCATGATCTTATCCGACAACCGGTACCCATCCCCGATCAAGTCGAGGACATGCTTTTCGGGACCATGCGTTGAGCGCGGGTTTACGGGCGCGGCAATGCCCGGTCAATAGGCGGTTTTCACCCGTTTCTTGAACTCGCGCCGGCCTGGCAGTTTGCTACAATGCCCGCAACAGGGAGACCGTTTATGCCGATCGTCAACCGCATCGCCGACCTCACGGCCGAGATCACCGCCTGGCGGCACGATCTGCATGCCCACCCGGAGTTGCTCTACGACGTGCAGCGCACGGCGGCGAGCGTCGCCGAGAAGCTCAAAGCCTTTGGCTGCGACGAGGTGGTGCCGGGGCTCGGCCGCACCGGCGTGGTCGGCGTCATCCACGGCCGCAAGGGCAAGTCCGACAGAGTGATCGGCTTGCGCGCCGACATGGACGCGCTGCCGATCGAGGAGGCGAACGACCTGCCGTACAAATCGACGGCGCCGGGCAAGATGCACGCCTGCGGCCATGACGGCCACACCGCCATGCTGCTGGGCGCCGCGCGCTACCTTGCCGAGACGCGCAATTTCGCCGGCACCGCGGTGGTGATCTTCCAGCCGGCCGAGGAGGGCGGCGCCGGCGGCAAGGCCATGGTCGAGGACGGCCTGATGGAGCGCTTCGGCATCAACGAGGTCTACGGCATGCACAATTATCCCGGCATGCCGCTCGGCCAGTTCGGCCTGCGCGCGGGGGCGCTGATGGCGGCGGCCGATCATTTCACCATCGACATCGAAGGCGTCGGCGGCCACGCCGCGCGCCCGCATCTGAGCATCGACACGGTGCTGGTCGGCGCGCAGATCATCAACAATTTGCAATCGATCGTATCGCGCAACGTCGATCCGCTGGAGGCGGCAGTGGTGTCGGTCTGCCTGTTCCAGGCCGGCACGACCGACAACGTCATCCCGCAGACGGCGCAATTGCGCGGCACCGCGCGC
>DAIMKK010000518.1:0-2374 GCA_036721745.1 Pseudolabrys sp.
TGATCGAAGGCAGAGGCGGCGTGAAGCCGCCGTCGGAAGTCTATCTGCATTGCGAGATTTTCCGCGCGCGCGCCGATGTGAACGCGATCGCGCATTTCCATCAGCGCATTTCCATCACGATCTGACCACGGCCTTCACGCTGGCGAAGGGCGTCAAGCTCGCGCCGGTGAAGAACCACGAGCGGCATTCCCGTGCATACCGATCCGAGCCACGTCAGCGACGCCAAGAAAGGCCGCGCGCTGGCGCGTACGCTCGGCAAGCATCACGGCCTGCTGATCCGCGCCCACGGCCAGGTGGTCGCGGCGGAGAGCGTGCCGGCGGCGCTGATCGACAGCATCCATTTCGTGGAGAACGCGCAGGCCATGCATTATGCCGCTTGCCTCGGCCCGGTGGTGCCGCTCACCGCGCGCGAGCTCAAGAGCTTCGCGCACGACTTCAACCGCGCGCGCCACGTCGACAAGCTGTGGGAATATTATGTCGGGCGCGGGCGCGCCGGCGGCGTGCTGCGGGCGGACTGGAGTCTTTGAAACTGGCGCATGATCTTTTCCGAAAACCGGTACCCACTTTTCGGGATCATGCGCTAGCGCTTCTCGTCCTGGATCGTCTGCCAGATGCGATAGGGCGTCGCCGGCATGTCGACATGCAAGATGCCGTAAGGCTTGAGCGCATCGGTGAGTGCGCTCACGATCACCGCGGGCGCCGCCGTGGTGCCACCTTCGCCGCCGGCTTTGATGCCGAGCGGGTTGGTCGGGGAGAGCACCTCGACGATCTCGGTTTTGAACGACGGCAGCAGATGCGCGCGCGGCATGCCGTAGTCCATCAGCGAACCGGTGAGCGGCTGGCCGGAATCGTCGACCACGAATTGCTCCCACAGCGCCTGGCCGATGCCCTGCACGATGGCGCCATGGGTCTGGCCGTCGACGATGAGCGGATTGATGCAGCGCCCGACATCGTCCACGCAGGCGTAACGCGTGAGCGTGAGTCCGCCGCTGTCGGGGTCGATCTCGATTTCGCAGATCGCGCAGCCGTTCGGGAACACCGGATCGTGCATTTCGTTGTCGGCGACGACGGCAAGCCCGCCGGCGAGATCGTCGGGCAGCGCGAGTTTCGGGATCTCCTGCGCCAGTTCGAGGAAATCGAAGCTGCGGTTGGTCTCGCGCGCGGCAAAGCGCCCGTCGTTGAACTCGATGTGCTCGGGCGCGGCGCCGAGCGCGATCGCGGCGATGCGCTTGCCCTTGGCGATCAGATCGGTTGCCGCGATCGAGAACACGGTCGCGGCATGCCGCATGGAACGGCCGGAATGCGAGCCACCGCCGGCGCGCACCACGTCGGTGTCGCCCATGATGATGCTGATGCACTCGAGCGGGACTTGCAGCAGGTCCGACACGACTTGCGCGAAGCTCGTCTCATGGCCTTGCCCGGCCGGTTGCGTCCCGATGATGACGTCGACGCGGCCCTCGGACTTGATCGTAATGCGCGCTTGCTCCTTGGGCGCGCCGATCGAGGACTCGACGTAATTGGCGAGGCCGAGGCCGAGCAGATGTCCGCGCTTCTTGGCCTCGCGCCGGCGCGCCTTGAAGCCGTCCCAGTCGGCGATGCGCATGGCGAGGTCCATGTTCTCTTCGTAGCGCCCGCTGTCGTAGGTCATGCCGACGGCGTTGCGGTAGGGCATGGATTTCGGCCGCACCAGATTGCGGCGGCGCAGGCTGATGCGGTCGATGGCGAGTTTTTCCGCCGCGATGTCGATCAGCCGCTCGATGGCGAAGGTCACTTCAGGGCGGCCGGAGCTGCGATAGGCCTGCGTCGGGATGGTGTTGGTGTAGACCGAGACCGCGCGCAACGTGGCGGCCGGAATGGCGTAGTTGCCGGTGATCAGGCCGGCGCCCTTGCTGAGCGGGGAGAGCGACACGCAGCGCGCACCGGCATTGCTGAAATTGGTCGCGCGCAGCGCCAGGAAGCGGCCTCTGGAGTCGAGCGCCAATTCGAGTTTGGTGACAAGGTCGCGGCCCTGGTAGTCGCTGATGAAACACTCCGAGCGGGTGGCGAGGAATTTGACCGGGCGGCCAAGCTTGCGCGAGGCCCACAGCACCAGGCCGTATTCCGGATAGACGCGGTTACGGGTGCCGAAATTGCCGCCGACGTCGAACGACAGCACGCGCATGCTGTCGGGCTTGATGCCGAGAATGCTGGCCAGTTCGTTTTTCTGCCGCACCGCGCCGCCGCTGCCGGCGTGCAGCGTGTAGCGGCCGGTGCCTGAATCGTAATTGGCGACGCAGGCGCGCACTTCGAGCGGAACGCCGGTGACGCGGCCGATATTGAAATCCATGGCGACGACATTTGCAGCTGACGCAAAGGCGCGGTCGGTCGCGGCCGC
>DAIMKK010000519.1:0-2371 GCA_036721745.1 Pseudolabrys sp.
CTCGTCGTTCATGGCCATGCGCGCGAACGTCTCGCGGATGTCCTTGGCAGCAGCAAGCGGATCCGGCTTGCCGTTCGGGCCTTCCGGGTTGACGTAGATCAGACCCATCTGCACGGCAGCGAGAGGATTCTGAAGATCACGGTCGCCGCTGTAGCGCTCGTCAGCCAGCCACTTGCCCTCGGGACCCCAGTAGATGTCCTCTTCGGGCTCCCAGACGTCGGCGCGGCCGCCGCCGAAACCGTAGGTCTTGAACCCCATCGACTCGAGGGCGACGTTGCCCGCGAGGATCATCAGGTCGGCCCAGGAGATTTTCCGGCCGTACTTCTGCTTGATCGGCCAGAGCAGACGGCGCGCCTTGTCGAGGTTCACGTTGTCCGGCCAACTGTTGAGCGGCGCGAAGCGCTGTTGGCCGGCGCCGGCGCCGCCGCGACCGTCGCCGATGCGGTACGTGCCCGCGCTGTGCCACGCCATGCGGATGAAGAACGGCCCGTAGTGGCCAAAGTCGGCCGGCCACCACTCCTGCGAGTCCGTCATCAAGGCATGAAGGTCCTTGATCACGGCATTCAGGTCGAGGCTTTTGAATTCCTTGGCGTAGTCGAACGCCTCGCCCATTGGATTGGACAGAGTGGAGTGCTGGTGGAGTACCTGAAGGTTCAGCTGGTTCGGCCACCAGTCGCGGTTGGTGTGCATGACCGGGCACTTGCCCGCGCTGGTGGTCAGTGCGGTTTTGTCGTCCATGTTTCGTCCCTCCGATGTGCGTCTATTGGCGCACGTAGTGAGCGCTTGCCGCGCTTGTTAGTGGCCTGCGACCATAAGGTCTAATCGAATTGATTGGGCTATACGATAAGTTTATCTTATCGTCATGATCACCTTGTGCCAATTGCGTTATCTCACCTCGCTCGCGCGCCATCGGCATTTCGGGCGGGCGGCGGCCGACTGCGCGGTAAGCCAGCCGGCGCTCTCCATGCAGGTGCGCGAACTCGAGCGCGAAATCGGCGCCGAGCTGGTCGAGCGGCGGCCGGGTGAGATTGCGCTCAACGATACCGGGCTGGACGTGGCGCAACGCGCCGAGCAGATCCTTGCCGCCACCCGCGACTTGGTCGATTTCGCGCGCCACCGCGACCTGCTCAGCGGGCGGCTTCGCCTCGGCATCATCCCGACGCTGGCGCCTTACGTGTTACCGCGCCTGCTGCCGCGGCTGCAGGCGGATTATCCGCAATTGCGGCTGGAAGTGCGCGAGACGCAAACCAAGCTGCTGCTCGACGAACTCGCCCGCGGCGAACTCGACGCGGTGATGCTGGCGCTGCCGGTCGAGGGCGCCGACGTGGAGACGCTTGCGCTGTTCGACGACGCCTTTCTGCTGGCGGTGCCGGCGGCCGATGCGTTGCCCGCGCGCGGACGCGTCTGCGTTGCGGACGTTGATCAGCGCCGGCTCATTCTGCTGGAGGAGGGACATTGCCTGCGTGACCAGTTGCTGGCCTTCTGCGCGGCGCCAAAACTTGCCGCGTCAAGTCGCGATGCGCTTGCCGGCTTGGGCGCCACCTCGCTCGCCACCGTGATGCAAATGGTAGCGAACGGCTACGGCGTCACGCTGCTGCCGGAGGTCGCGGTCGATGCCGAGGGGCGCGATGCCCGCGTGAAACTTTTGCGGTTCAGCGCGCCGGAGCCGGCGCGCACCGTCGGCCTCGCCTGGCGGCGTACCTCGCCGCGCAAGAAGGATTTCCAGGCGCTGGGACAGATCATTATGGATATGACCGGCGGCAAGACACCAGTTCGTCCGTCGACGCGGATGGCATCCGGGAAGCGAAGTCGCCCATGAGCGATCCGCTTTATCGACCGCCGGAGCCGCGCCAGCCGCCATCAGACAAAGGCTTCCTGCGTGCATTGGTGCGCCGGCATTTATTGCGCATCGTCAGCGGCGGCTTGGCACTCACGTTGATCGCGGCAATCTGGCTTGTTTGGCGCTTCGGTTAGTGCGCAGACGTCGGTCGCATGACAAAATGAAAAAGGGCGGCCGCGAGGCCGCCCTCATTCTTGGTCATGGCCGGGCTTGTCCCGGCCATCTCGATTAGGAAGGCAATGTGCCCTCCTTATCGGGATCACCGGGTCACGCGCCTTCGGCGCGGCCCGGTGATGACAGGTTCATTTACTCCGCAGCGCCGCCGGCGGCCTGTTGCGGCGCGCCTTCGGTCTTGTGCTTGGCCTCGAGGTCCTCGCCGGTCGTCTGGTCGACCGCCTTCATGGACAGCCGCACCTTGCCGCGCTCGTCCATGCCGAGCAGCTTGACCTTCACCTTGTCGCCTTCCTTGACCACGTCGGTGACCTTGTTCACCCGGCTCTGCGCGAGCTGGCTGATGTGGACGAGGCCGTC
>DAIMKK010000520.1:0-2356 GCA_036721745.1 Pseudolabrys sp.
CGCCGCCGCCGCCGCAGCGCTGAGCGGAGGGCGTAGTCACGACGAACTCGCAGACTACGACGCCGCTTGGCGCTCATCGCCGATCGGCAAGGACTTGTGGAAGGTGCGCAACGCCAAGCCGTTGTGGTCGAAACTCGGGACATTCGTCGGCATCTCGCTTGGCGGTCTCGACATGTGGTGCAACACCTTGGGTTTCTCGTTCTTCGGCACGGTCAAGCACGGCAAGCCGGACTGCGCCACGCTCAAGCCGGCGTCGGAATGCACGCCGATCGCCTATCCCAAGCCGGACGGCAAGCTCACCTTCGACCGGCTGTCGTCGGTTTTCCTGTCCAACACCAATCACGAGGAAGATCAGCCGGTTCATCTACGCGTGGCGAATATGAACCTGCAGAAGAGTTCCGAACACGATGTCTTCTCCGGGCCTTCGTCGCGCTATTGCCCGGCCGGGGTCTATGAATGGGTGGAGGAGGGCGGGCAACCCAAATTCGTCATCAACGCGCAGAATTGCGTCCATTGCAAAACCTGCGACATCAAGGACCCGAATCAGAACATCACTTGGGTTCCACCGGAAGGCGGTGGCGGGCCGAACTATCCGAACATGTGACCGGAGGTGCCCGGTTCCGGTCACGATGCTGCCACATCGAGGTTTTCAACCTCCTGTCTGAACGCCGCAACCGCCGTTCTTGCGGGGGCGGCGCAAAAAGGCCATTCTTGGCCTAGCCTCGGCGGTTCGCGCGAAAACCCGCGGTCATCCGCCCCATTGGAGCATTGCCAGTGACTTCTTCGAGCTTCGGCCGGTGCGTTATCGGCACCGCGCTTGCCGCATTCTTGGTGGCGGCGCCGTTCGAGCTTGCCGCCCAGGCGCCGGCCGCGCAGGACCTTGCCGGGCTAACCGGCTCGGGGAGCTATCTGGCCGCCCGTCATGCCGGCCAGCAACGCGACGCCGCCGCCGCCGCCGCCTATTACCGCGAAGCGCTCAAACACGACCGGAGCAATGGCGATCTGCTCGACCGCACCTTCCTGTCGCTGCTGGTCGACGGCGACATCGACGAATCCGTGACCTATGCCGAACGCATCGCGCAGGCCGACAAGAACGATCGCGTTGCCGAACTGGTGCTCGGCGTGCATGCGCTCAAGCGTAAACAATTTGCCGCCGCGCGCCGCAATCTGGCGCTGTCAATCCGCGGCCCGATCACCGATCTGACGGCGACGCTGCTGTCGGGCTGGTCCATGTACGGGACCGGCGACGCCAAGGGTGCGGTGGCGGCCATCGATCGGCTCGCCGGGCCGGAATGGTACGCGATCTTCAAAGAGCTGCACGCCGGCATGATCTACGACCTAGCCGGCAACAAGGTGGAAGCGGGAAAACGCTTCGAGCACGCCTACAAGCTCGATCCCACCGCGCTGCGTGTGGTCGAAGCCTATGGCAGCTGGCTGTCGCGCAACGCATCCACCAAACAGGCACTCGGCATTTACGAGGCCTTCGACAAAGTGCTGCCGCGCCATCCGCTGGTGGTGGAGGCGATGAATCAGCTCAAGTCCGGCGAAAAATTGCCCCCGTTGGTGACAACCGCGCAGGCCGGCGCCGCCGAGGCGCTTTACGGGCTCGGCGCCTCGCTCGGCCGCCGCGGAGGCGAGGATCTCGGGCTCGTTTATCTGCAGCTTTCACTTTATCTATCGCCCAACCATCCGCTGGCGCTGCTCTCGCTTGCCGATCTTTATGAATCGCTCAAGAAGCCGGCGCTGGCGATCAAGGCCTATGAACGCGTTTCCGCGAGTTCACCGTTGCATCGCAATGCCGCAATCCAGATGGCGGCCAATCTCGATACGCTCGAGCGTGCGGACGAGGCCGAGAAACACCTCGACGCGCTGATCAAGGAGCACCCGGACGATATCGAAGCGATCATGGCGCTGGGCAACGTGCTGCGCGGTCACAAGAAGTTCGCCGAATGCGCCGACGTCTATTCCAAGGGCGTCGCCACCATCGCGCAGCCGGAAAAAGCCAATTGGGTGCTCTTCTATTTCCGCGGCATCTGCTTGGAGCGTTCGCATCAGTGGCCGAAGTCGGAAGCCGATCTCAAGAAGGCTCTCGAATTGTTCCCCGAGCAGCCGCACGTGCTCAATTATCTCGGCTATTCCTGGGTCGATCAGGGCGTCAACCTCGACCAGGGCATGGACATGATCAAGCGTGCCGTGCAGCAGCGCCCGGACGACGGCTATATCGTCGACTCGCTGGGCTGGGCCTACTTCCGGATCGGCAACTACGAGGAAGCGGTCAAGCAGCTCGAGCGCGCGATCGAGCTCAAGCCGGAAGACCCGACCATCAACGACCATCTCGGCGACGCCTATTGGCGCA
>DAIMKK010000521.1:0-373 GCA_036721745.1 Pseudolabrys sp.
TGATGAGCACGGGCGCCTTTGCGCAAGTGCCGCCCGATCCGGCCAATCCGAACGAAGCCGTGCCGGAAAAGATGACCTATTTGCCGTATGGCGAACCGATCAATCTCGCCGACGCCAAGAAGGCGGCCGACGCCGCGCAGGCGGAGGCGACCAAGCGCGGTTGGCCGATGTGCATTTCGGTCGTGAGCCCGAGCGGCGACCTGGTCTATTTTGCCAAGATGGATCAATGCCAATACGCCTCGGTCACCATTTCGCAGACCAAGGCGCGCGCAGCGGCGCGTTACCGGCGTCCGACGGTGGTGTTCGAGCGGCTGATCGGCAAGGGTGCGTTTTTCGCCTATCTGCCGACGCTCGGCGACGCCTTCATCGGCTC
>DAIMKK010000521.1:383-2355 GCA_036721745.1 Pseudolabrys sp.
CGTAGGCGCCATCGGCGTGTCCGGCGGTACCGGCTCGCAGGACGACACGATCTCGCAAGCTGGCGCGGCGGCGCTGAAATAAAACGAGCAGCGTAACGACCAATTCCGCCGGGATGAAAATCCCGGCGGATGTCCTCGTTGCATTGGGGAGGAACGACATGCTGGGAAAAATTTCAACGGCGGTTGCGCTGGCAACTTGTCTCGCCGGCCTGCAATTCGCGGCTGCGCCAGTTTCGGCAGAACCGTTGAAGGTGCTTTCGGAGAAGACGGTGACCGGCTTCGGCCATATTGAATCCGTCGCCTACGATCCGAAAGAAAAGGTGCTCTACACCGGCGACTTCGGCCCCGACCTCAAGCCGGCCGATAAGGACGGCAAAGGCTTCATCACCAAGGTGTCGATGGACGGCAAAATTCTCGAAAAGCGATTCTTTCCGCCCGATGGCCAGACCATAAACAAGCCGAAGGGCATCTGGATCATCGGCGACCGCATGTGGTTCACCGACATTGACTCGGTATGGATCGTCGATCTCAAGACCAAACAGGGCAAGAAGCTCGAAATACCTGGCATCGTTTTCGCCAACGATCCGACCGTCATGGGCAAGACGCTCTACGTCAGCGACAACCGCTCCGATCAGTTGTTCAGCGTCGAGCCGGCCGACTTCCTGAAGGCGAAGAAGCCGCCGAAGATCACCGTGGAGTTCAAGGGCAAGGGCGTGTTCCCGAACGGACTCTATCCGGGCGCCAAGGGCTCGCTGCTCATGGTCGGCTTCGAGTCCAAGGATAAGCCGCACGGCATCTACGAGATGGCCAAGGGCAAGAAGCCGAAGCTGATCTCCGACAATATCGGCATGCTCGACGGCCTCTACCGCATGAAGAACGGCGACCTCATCGCCACTGATTGGGTGACCGGCGCGGTGTTCCAATGGAACAAGAAGATGGGCAAGCACGATCTCGCCACCGGCTTCAAAGGCCCGGCCGATTTCTGCGTTGTGCCGAACAAGCAGGGTCTGCTGGTGGCCGTGCCCGATCTGGTGAAAGGCGAGATCCGCTTTATCCAACTCGGCAAGTAATTGCGCGATAAGGCTGCCTCATGGTCCACCAGGACAAAATCCCGGCGGATTTTTTCCTGGGCGGTTCCCTCCCCCCATCGCTCCTAAAGCACCCCGGTCACTGTTCCGGCGTCATCATGGCATAGTGCTGGCAAGCGATTCGCCGCGACCCTATGAACGCGCGTGCTCCCGAAAAGCATGTCCTCGACTAGATCGGGGATGGGAACCGGTTTTCGGACAAGATCACGGGCAAACAAAAGAGCTTCCATGGCCAAATCCGCGACCAAGAAGAAACCGTCGAAACAGCCCGACCTGTTCGACGCCGCACCCCGGACGGCGGCCCGCAGCGCGCCCACGGCCGCGGGACGCGCCAAGCCGACGCGCGCGGCAAGCGCTGAGTCCGGCTACACCGCCAAACATATCGAGGTACTGGAGGGGCTCGAGCCGGTGCGCCGCCGCCCCGGCATGTATATCGGCGGCACCGACGAGAAGGCGCTGCATCATCTGTTCGCCGAGGTGATCGACAATTCCATGGACGAGGCGCTCGCCGGCCACGCCGACTGGATCGAAGTCGAGATGGAGGCGAGCGGCTTCATCAGCGTCACCGATAACGGCCGCGGCATTCCGGTCGACCCGCACCCGAAATTCAAGAACAAGTCGGCGCTCGAAGTGATCATGTGCATGCTGCACGCCGGCGGCAAATTCGACTCCAAGGTCTACGAGACCTCGGGCGGGTTGCACGGCGTCGGCGTTTCGGTCGCCAATGCTCTGTCCGAGCGCATGGAGGTCGAAGTCGCGCGCGAGCAGCAGCTCTGCAAGATGGCGTTCGAGCGCGGCAAGCCGAAGGGCAAGTTGGAAAAGGCCGGGCGCGCGCCCAACCGGCGCGGCACCAAGATCAGATTCCGGCCCGATCCGCAGATTTT
>DAIMKK010000522.1:0-2352 GCA_036721745.1 Pseudolabrys sp.
GAAGACGGCCTGATCAAAGTGGTGGCACCAATCGACGAAACGCCCGCCGCCAAAGCCGGCGTCATGGCCAATGACATCATAACTCAGCTCGACGGCGAGCAGGTGCAGGGGCTCACCCTGAACCAAGCGGTCGAGAAAATGCGCGGCCCGGTGAACACCAAGATCAAACTCACCATCATGCGCAAGGGCCAGGACAAGCCGATCGAAGTATCGATCACGCGCGACATCATCCGTGTGCGCTCGGTGCGCTCGCACGTGGATGGCGATGACGTCGGCTATATCCGGCTCACCCAGTTCAACGAACAGACTACCGAAGGACTGAAGAAAGCGATTACCGACATCACGGCAAAGGTGAGTAACGACAAGCTCAAGGGCTACGTCCTTGACCTGCGCAACAATCCGGGCGGCCTGCTCGATCAGGCGATTTCGGTGTCGGACGCGTTCCTTGAGAAGGGCGAGATCGTCTCCACCCGCGGCCGCAATGCCGAGGAGACGCAGCGCTTCAACGCGCGGCCGGGCGACCTCACCAAGCACAAGCCGGTGATTGTGCTGATCAATGGCGGCTCGGCCTCGGCTTCGGAAATCGTCGCCGGCGCGTTGCAGGACCACAAACGGGTCACCGTCATCGGCACGCGTTCTTTCGGCAAGGGGTCGGTGCAGACCATCATTCCGCTCGGCTCCGGCAACGGCGCGCTGCGGCTGACCACCGCGCGCTACTTCACGCCTTCCGGCCGCTCGATCCAGGCCAAGGGCATCGTGCCCGACATCGAGGTCCTGCAAGACCTGCCGGATGACATCAAAGCGAAGACCGATACCAGCACCAAAGGCGAGGCCTCGCTGCGAGGTCACCTCAAGGGAGACGATGGCAAGGAGCAGACCGGCTCGCAGTCCTACATTCCGCCAGACCCCAAAAACGACAAGGCGCTCATTATGGCGGAGGAACTGCTGCGCGGCACCCAGGTCAATTCGGCGTTCCCGCCGAATTCCAAGGCTCCGGTGCCAAACTAGGCGCGGCCTGACTGACAAATAGCAAGTTCCAGCGGGGCGGCCCAAGAGCCGCCCCGTCCGTTTCTGGCGAACCCGAGCGGAATCGTCGCGTGCTAGACTCGGCGAATGATTCGCGGGGACATAGGGCCTTGTCATCGGATGATCTGAACGCCCCCCTCGGCCAGGACAAACGCAAGGCGCCGTCGAAACTCCGGGCTGCCATCCCGCAAATTCTGGCGGGCGTGCTTGGGCTGTTCGGGATCGCGGTCGTGGCCTGGGCGATCTTCGTCAACGATCCCTTGGGCGGCGAGCCCACTGCGGTGGTCGCCACCGGTCCGCAAGTCAAAAAACAGGCAAAACCGGAAGGCGATGGCGAGCAACATTCCCGCCGCAACGGGCCGTCATCCGACACCGCGCCACCCGTGAGCGTGGCCATACCGGCCGCTGCTCCCTCCTCCCCGCCACCGGGCAGCAAGACCATCACCATCATCGACGGTTCCAGCGGCAAGCATGAGAACGTGACTGTTCCGGGTAGATCGAGCGGAAATTCGCCGACGGCGCCGGTCGACCAACGGCTTCAAGAAAATACCAAGCACGGCGCCATCCCGAAGATCGCGCCGGACGGGGCGCGGCCGTTCACACTCTACGCCCATCCACGCAAGCTGCCGGCTGACAAGACCGGCGCGCCGCGCATCGCCATCATCGTCGGCGGACTCGGCGTCAGCGCGACCGTCACCGCTGACGCTTTGTCAAAATTACCGGCGCCGGTAACGGTCGCCTTCGTGCCCTACGGTGCGAATCTCGACAATCTAGTGGAGCGTGCGCGGACAGAAGATCACGAAGTACTGCTGCAGGCGCCAATGGAGCCGTTCGACTATCCCGACAACGATCCGGGACCGCAGACGCTGCTCACCTCGCTCACTCCCGACCAGAATATCGACCGGCTGCACTGGCAGATGAGCCGCTTCCAGGGTTATGTCGGAATATTGAGCTACATGGGCGCGCGTTTCACGGCGTCCGAACCGTCGCTGGCGCCGGTGCTGCGCGAGACCGCCAAGCGCGGGCTGATCTTTGTGGATGACGGCGCCTCGCCGCGTAGCGCCGCCGGCCAGTTTGCTGGCAGCCATAATCTGCCGTTCGCCAAAGCCGAAGTCATAATCGACGCCGTGCCGACGCCGGTCGAGATCGACCGCGCGCTGGCGCGGCTCGAAATGATGGCGCGCGATCATGGAACCGCGGTCGGGATCGCTACCGCGCTCCCGGGAACCATCGCGCGTATCGCCGAATGGGCGAAAAAAGTGGAAGCACGCGGCATCGTGCTGGTTCCGATCACCATGGTGGCGGTGAAGGAAAAGTCGTCATAAC